>CALVTQ010000137.1 GCA_944362695.1 uncultured Clostridia bacterium | reverse complement strand
CCCGCCTGCGTGCCGGTGATGTGCGCCTGCGCCTGCACGCTGAGCACGGTGACGGCATCGCGCATGCTGCCGGGCAGGGTCGCCTCGCCCTCGATGGTCACCTGTTCATCGGCCCGGGTCACAAGCCGCTCGAATGTCAATGTCTTTCGGGTGAGTTCCAAGTCCATAGTCCGCCCCTCCTCGTCCGTTCTGCCCTATGGGTATGCGGGGCGGGGGACGGTTATGCGCGGCGGCTGTGTGCGGCTGTTTTCAAAAACCTCTCACCGGCGGCGCGGTTCCACAGCCGCTTCAGCTGATCCATGATATACGCGGCCATCTCCTGCGGCGTCTCGTCAAGGCCCGAATCAGCCCATGCGCCGGCGACTGAGGCGATCACGCCGAGCTTTGCCGCCGCATCGTATCTCGCCGCGCCGCGTTTCGTCCGGCCAATCTTCGCGCTGACGCCCGCCGCGAGGATGCCCCGATTCAACGCGCACGCCGGGCGCTGCGTGCCGGAATGCCTCTTCACGCCCTGCAAATAGTGAAGCAGAAAGGCGTGCATCTCCTCCTCGCCGGGATGCTCGAGCAGCTCCGCCATCGCGCCGTTCATCTCGTCCGCAAGCCGGGCACAGAGGGTGTCCAGCACGTCCGCCGTCGAGGAAAAGCTGCGGTAAAACGACACGCGGGCCACCTGTGCGCGCGCCGCAAGCTCCGTCACCGTGATCTCCGGGAAGGGTTTTTCGTCCATCAGGCGAATGAGCGCCGTCTCCAGCCGCGCCTTCGCCGTCATTCTCTGCGCCTCGTCCATGTAACAAAACGCCCTCCTTGCGTACCATTTGGCCGCGGCCCATTGATTAGCGTAAGCTAACATATTATGATAAAGCCTGCATGAAACAAAGTGTTTCATATGCAGCGATCATATCACACGCAAACGCAAAAATCAACGGAGGTATCGTATGAATGTGGAACAGCGTTTGGGAACGGAGCGAATCGGCAGGCTGCTGCTGACGTATTCCGTGCCCGGCATCATCTCTCTGGTCATCACAGCGGTCTACAACATGGTCGACCAGATTTTCATCGGCATGGGCGTGGGCTATCTGGCCAACGGCGCGACGAACGTCATCTTCCCGCTGACGCAGGCGGCGCTGGCGATCGGTCTGATGATCGGCGAAGGCGGGGCGAATTTCATCAGCATCCACATGGGGCGCGGGCGAGCGGGAGAAGGTATCGCGCGCCATGGCGGCGTCCATTTCGGCGCTGGTCGGGGCGGGCGTCATCCTCGCGCTTGCGTATCTTCTGTTCATGGAGCCGCTGTGCCTGCTCTTCGGCGCGACGGAGCTGACGCTGTCCTACGCGACGGAATACGGCGGCATCATCGCGGCCGGCATGCTCTGGAACGTGTTCGCCATCGGCTCGACGTCGCTGGTGCGCGCGGACGGACAGCCCGGCATGGCGATGACCGGCATGCTCGCGGGCTTCGCGGTGAACATGATCGGCGACCCGCTCGCCATTTTCGCGCTGGGCATGGGCGTGCGCGGCGCGGCGCTGGCGACCATCCTCGGCCAAATGGCGACGGCTGCGGTCAACGTCTTCGCGCTTTGCCGCTGCCGCAGCGTCAGGCTCGGACGCGACAGCTTTGCGGGCTGCGCCGCGCTGATCCCCGCCGTCGCCAGGGGCGGGCTTTCCAGCTTCATGAGCCAGTTCACGACGGTCATCGTCTCCGGCACGCAGAACAACCTCTTCGTCCGTTACGGCGCGCAGAGCGTCTACGGCGCGGAAATCCCCATGACCTGCATGGGCATCGCCATCAAGGTGTTCGTGGTCATGCAGTGCTTCGTGCTCGGCCTGTCCGGCGGCAGCCAGCCGATCATCGGCTACAACTACGGCAGCGGGCGTCCTCATCGCGTCAAAGCGGCATACAGGGCGGTGCTGCTGGCCTCCGCGTTTTTCATGCTTCTGGCCACGCTCTGGTTCCAGCTCGTGCCACTGAGCATCGTGCGTCTCTTCGGCGAGGACGACCCGCTCTATCTCGATTTCGCGTCCAAATGCCTGCGGATCTACCTGATGCTCATCCTCATCGACGTCTTCCAGATGACGGCGAGCCCCTTCCTGCAATCCATGGGGCGGCCCGTCGCGGCGGCGGCGCTCACGTTCATCCGCCAGATCGTGATCGTCCTGCCCAGCATGTTCCTGATGGGCGCGCGCTTCGGGCTTGACGGCCTGCTCTGGTCCGGCCCGGTCTCCATGCTGCTCACGGCGGTGATCGCGCTGCTCTTCCTGCGCGGCGCATGGAAAGCCCTCGGCGACTGATCCAAAGGCGCGCAAAAAACCGCCCTCCCTCGGGAAGGCGGCTTTGCTTATGAATTACTCCACGATGGTGCAGTACTCAAAGTTCGGGTGGCCGTTGCTGTTGCGGGTGAAGCCCTGAACGCGGGTGTTCACCAGCGCGGCGGAGGCGTAGTTGTAGATCGGGATGACCGGGCACTCCTGCGCGAGCATGGCCTCGGCCTGCTCATAGAGCGCCTCGCGGTCCTCATCCGGCATCGCGGCGCGCATGCTGCTGCACAGCTCCACGAACTCCGGGCAATCCCAGCGCGTGCAGGCGTTGCCCTCGGCGTTCTCCAGGATGTTGTAGGCGGCGCTGGGCTCCGGGTAATCCAGCGTGTAGCCCATGTAGGCGATCTCGAAGTCGCCCGCATCGCGCGTGCCGGTGTCATCCGCCCAGTACACGCCGCCCTCGACGGCCATGACCTCGCAGTTGATGCCCAGCGCCTGCTTCCACATCTGGCTCATAGCCTGCGCCACGTTCTCAATCTCGGTGCTCGGGGTGTACTTGATGGAGAAGGTCGGGAAGCCCTCGCCGTTCGGGAAGCCCGCCTCGGCCAGCAGCTTCTGCGCCTCCTCGATGTTCTCCTCAAAGGCGTTGCCCTTCACATCGCGCCAATCCTTCGCCGGCTCGAGCACGTCCTTGATGCCGTAGGGCACCCAGCCGTACAGGGGCTGGAGCGTCGGGTCCTGAATGATGGCGTTGACCAGAATCTCGCGGTTGAGCGCCAGCGTCAGCGCGCGGCGAACGCGCGGATCGTTGAACGGCTCCTTCTCGCAGTTGAACTCGTAGTAGCGATAGCCGATGCGCTTGCTCGCCATCAGCTGCGGGGTGTCCTTGTAGGCGGCCAGCGCGTCGGCGTTGAGGCTGGTCACGATGTCGATCTCGCCGTTGTCAAACGCCATGCGCGCGGTCTCGCCCGCGTTGATGAAGATATACTGCACGGTGTCGATCTTCACATCGTCGGCGCAGTAGTAGTTCGGGTTCTTGACGAAGGTGTAGCTCTCGTCCTTCTTCATCTCGGCGACCATGAACGGGCCGTTGCACACGTAGGTCTCCGGCTTGGTCACCCAGTCGTTGCCGTACTGCTCGACGACTTCCTTCTTCACCGGCATGAACGCGGTCGTCGCGGTCAGCGTGATGAAGTAGCTCGCCGGGGTGGTCAGCGTGACCTCCAGCGTCAGGTCGTCCAGCGCCTTGATCGGCAGATCATCCACGGCGACGGTCTTATCCACGAAGCACTCGCGGCCATCCTTGATGATGCCGTAGAGCGTGTAGGCCGTCTCGGAGCCGACCTCCGGGTCGAGCACGCGCTTCCAGCTGTACTCGAAGTCGTGCGCGGTCAGCGGGGAGCCGTCGCTCCACTTGAGGCCCTCGCGCAGCTTGAAGGTGTAGGTCAGGCCGTCCACGCTCACGGTGTAGCTCTCGGCCATCGCGGGCACGAGGCTGCCGTCCGGCGCATACTTATACAGGCCGCGGAACAGGCTCTGCAGCGCATACGAGCCGGAGGAGTAGTCGTTGAGCGTGGGGTCCATGCTCTGCGGCTCCTCGCCCATCTGGAAGGTGATCTTCGCCTCGGCCGCAGCCAGCGCGCACGCGCTCACCAGCAGCAGCACGGCAAGGGCAATCGTCAGCAATTTCTTCATGAACATTGTCCCTCCTGTTTACATTCTCTTACTCGTTCGGCCCGAAACATACGCGACGTTCGTTTTTGCGCCGAATGTGAATCAAGGATAGCAAACACACCGGAATTTGTCAAGCGTTTGGCCCCATTCCACGCGCATTTTTGAATATAACAACACATTTTCATTCAATTTTCATGCGGAAGTCCATGCTTTTACGCAAAATTCAGTTGAATTTTCCCGCACGGCGTCTTATAATGAAAGGGTCAGCAATTCCTTGCCGGACGGGCGGCCTGCGAAGCTGTATCTTCCATATAATATGGAAAGCTGCGCGCGCCGCTGTATTTTTATATTGACAGAGAAGTTGACGCATGACAAAAAGGCGCTTTGCGATTTTCGCCGCCGTGCTGCTCGCTTTGGCCGTCTGCATATTTTGTGCATGGAGGCTGCAAGACGCGGACAAGGGCGATGCGCCCGGCGGCCTCGCGCAAAAGTACGGCCTTGACGCGCCTCCCGCCGCGACGGACGCGCCGCCTGACATCGACGTTGGGTTTTCCGCGAAGGAGTGACGGGGGATCGGGCTTGCACTTGGCGCCGCCGTTGCTGTGAACTGTCATGGATCGCTTCGCGCCGCTCTCCTGTTTAACACGAATCAAAGGGGGTACCCCGATGGGCAAATACATATTCAAGCGCGTGATTTCGGGTCTTGTGACCATCGTGATTCTGATCACGTGCTGCTTCTTCCTCATGCACGCCGTCCCCGGCAGCCCGTTCTCGAAGGGCGAGCAGGGCGTCCCGCCGGAGGTCATGCAGCGCCTCAACGAAAAATACGGCCTCGATCTTCCCCTGCACGAGCAGTACATCCGCTACATGAGCAACATCCTGCACGGCGACCTCGGCATCTCCTATAAGAACACCACCGTGCAGGTCAACGACCTCGTCGGGCGCGGCTTCCCCGTCTCCGCGAGGATCGGCGCGCTGGCCGTCGTGGTCTCGCTGCTCATCGGCGTGGCGCTGGGCATCGTCTCGGCGGTCAAGCGCGGCAGTCTCTTTGACGGCATCGCCATGGTCACGGCGACCATCGGCGTGTGCGTGCCGCTGTTCGTGATCTCGGTGCTGCTTTTGTATCTGTTCGCGGGCGTGCTCAAGTGGCTGCCGACATACGGCCTGTCCACGTGGAGGCACTACATCCTGCCCGTCACGTGCCTGTCCTTTTCGCCCATCGCCTACATCGCCCGCATGACCCGCAGCTCCATGCTCGAGGTCATGCAGCAGGACTACATCCGCACGGCGCGCGCCAAGGGCGTCAGCGAATTTTTCGTCATCTGCAAGCACGGCCTGCGCAACGCGATTCTGCCGGTGGTCACGTATCTGGGCACGCTGATCGCGAATCTTCTGACCGGCTCGTTCATCGTCGAGCGCCTGTTCGCGATACCGGGTCTGGGCAAGTATTTCGTCGACTCGATCACCGCCCGCGATTACAACATCATCATGGGCGTCACGATCTTCCTGGGCATATTCGTCGTCACGTGCAACCTGATCGTGGACGTCGCCTACGGCATCATCGACCCGCGCGTCAAGATGGACGAGTAAAGGAGGCAGCACCATGCAAAACACAGACAACCGCTATGCGCGCCTCGACCCGTCCGCCCTCTCCGCCGACGAGATCTCGCGCCCGTCCGTCTCCTATTGGCAGGACGCGTGGCGGCGCTTCAAGCGCGACAAGCTGGCGATATTCGGCCTGATCGTCATCGCCATCGTGGCGCTGTTCGCCATATTCGGCCCGATGCTCTGCCCCTACGGCTACGAGGACGCGGACTTCTTTCACGTCAACGAGGCCCCCAGCGCCGCCCACTGGTTCGGCACGGACGCACTGGGCCGCGACCTGTATGTCCGCGTGCTCTACGGCGCGCGCATCAGCCTGTCCATCGGCATCGTCGCCGCCGCCGTCAACATGGTCATCGGCGTGCTCTACGGCGGCATCGCGGGCTACTTCGGCGGCATCGTAGACAATGTCATGATGCGCATCGTCGATATCCTCATCGCCCTGCCCTCGCTTTTGTATACGATCCTGCTGATGATGGTGCTCGGCCGCAACATCCAGTCGATTCTCATCGCGCTTTGCCTGTCCTCGTGGGTCGGCACGGCGCGCATCACGCGCTCGCAGGTCGTCACCCTCAAGCATCAGGAATACGCGCTCGCGGGCAAGCTGGCCGGGGCGTCGGATTTCGAGATCCTCGTGCGCCATCTTTTGCCCAATGCGATGGGGCCGATCATCGTCTCCGTCATGTTCCTGATCCCCAGCGCGATCTTCTCCGAGGCGTTCCTCTCGTTTCTGGGCATCGGCATACAGAAGCCGATGGCCTCCTGGGGCTCGCTGGCCAACGACGCCATCCCCAAGCTCACCAGCGCGCCGCACCAGATGTTCTTCCCCATCGCCGCCATCAGCCTGACGATGTTCTCGCTGAACTTCATCGGCGACGGCCTGCGCGACGCGCTCGACCCCAAGCTCAAGAAATGACGGGAGGCGAACTCCATGCGACTGCTTGAAATCGAAAATCTGCGCACGACGTTCGACATCCACGTCGGCTCCGTGCAGGCGGTGCGCGGCATCGACCTGCATGTGGACGAGGGCGAGACGGTCGGCATCGTCGGCGAATCGGGCTGCGGCAAGAGCGTCTCCATGCTCTCGCTTCTGCATCTTCTGCCGGACTACGCGCGCGTGACCGCGGACAAGATCGCCTTCGGCGGCACGGACCTCACCAAAATGGACGCCAAGGCCATGCGCAGGCTCTCCGGCGACCAGATCGGCATGATCTTTCAGGACCCGATGACCAGCCTCAACCCCCTCTTCACCGTCGGCAGCCAGCTCATCGAGCCGCTGCGCATCCACAAAAAAATCGGCGAAAAAGAGGCCGCACAGATCGTCCTTGACAAGCTGCGCCTCGTCGAGATCCCCGACCCCGAGAGCCGCATGAAGCAATACCCGCACGAGCTCTCCGGCGGCATGCGCCAGCGCATCATGATCGCCATGGCGATTATGTGCGACCCGCGCCTGATCATCGCCGACGAGCCGACGACGGCGCTCGACGTGACGATTCAGGCGCAGATTCTCGACCTGATCGCGAGTTTGCAGAAGAAGCTCGGCACGGCGGTCATCATGATCACGCACGACCTCGGCGTCATCGCGGGCATGTGCCAGCGCGTGGTCGTCATGTACGGCGGCGTCATCGTCGAGGAAGGCACGGTGCGCGAGATCTTCTATCAGCCGCGCCATCCGTACACGTGGGGCCTGCTGCGCTCGATCCCGCAGAAATCGGGCGAAAAGAAGAAGCTCGTGCCCATCTCCGGCAGCCCGCCCGACCTGATCGCGCCGCCGCCGGGCTGCCCGTTCGCGGCGCGCTGCCCGTATGCCATGAACATATGCAACAGCGCCATGCCGCCCATGCGCCCGGTGAGCGACACGCACAGCGCCCGGTGCTATCTGATGGACGAGGGCGCGCCCGATGTGAAATGGGAGGGAATCCGCGCATGAGCAATGAGAATAAGTCGCTCGTGGACGTGCGCGGGCTGAAGATGTATTTCCCGGTCGGCAAGTCGCTGCTGGCCAAGAACCGCCGCTGGCTCAAGGCCGTGGACGACGTGAGCTTCACCATAGGGCGCGGCGAGACGTTCGGCCTCGTCGGTGAATCCGGCTGCGGCAAGACGACCGTGGGCCGCTGCCTCGTGCGGCTGTATCAGCCGACGGCGGGCTCGATTCTCTTTGACGGGCAGGACATCGCGCACACGAGGGAAAAGCAGCTCGCGCCCTACCGCAAGCGCATGCAGATGATCTTTCAGGACCCGTACGCCTCGTTGAACCCGCGCATGACGATCGCCTCGATCATCGCCGAGCCGCTGCTCAAGACCGGCATGAGCAAGGCCGAGCTCAATGAGCGCGTGCGCGAGCTGATCGACCTCGTGGGCCTCAAGCCCGATCACATGCAGCGCTACCCGCACGAGTTTTCCGGCGGACAGCGCCAGCGCGTGGGCATCGCCAGAGCGCTCGCCTCCAGCCCCGAGTTCATCGTCTGCGACGAGCCGATCTCCGCGCTCGACGTGTCGATTCAGGCGCAGGTCATCAACACGCTCGAGGAGCTTCAGGAGCGGCTCGGGCTGTCGTATCTGTTCGTGTCGCACGATTTGTCGATGGTGCGCCATATCTCGCACACCGTCGGCGTGATGTATCTGGGGTGCATGGTCGAGCGCGCGCCGGTGCAGGAGCTGTATCGCAACATGCTCCACCCCTACACCAAAGCGCTGATGAGCGCCGTGCCCGTCCCCGACCCGGACGCCGCCGCCAAGGCCGAGCGCATCCACCTCTCCGGCGACGTGCCCACGCCCATCGACCCGCCCAGCGGCTGCCGCTTCCGCGCACGCTGTCCGTATGCGACCGAGCGCTGCGCCCAGGAGAGGCCCGAGCTGCGCGATGTCGGTAATGGGCATTTCGTGGCATGCCATATAGTTTGAATTTCTGCGAAGCCAAAAGGATGGGGTCTGGGGCTGGCCCCAGCGTAACCCCAAAACGGCGCAGCCGTTGACAAATGTAGTCAAGCAGCGAAGCGTCCTTGACTGTTCAAACCGCATAAGCCGCAATGCCCAATCACTCAATTACCCAATAACCCAAAAACAACCGAATCCCGACGACACGCACCTGTGCCGCCTGGATTCGTTTTTTGTATGCCGTATCAAGTTTTTTTCGCCCGCTCAACGCCGCTTTTCAAACGCTTCCTTCACCGCAAAATAGCTCTCCTTCGGCCTGCGATACAGATCGACGACGCCCTTGTTGTTCTGCGTCTTGGGCCTGTTCATCGCCCATTCCTCGGCGACCGGCACGTCCGCGAACTGCCAGACGTACACGCCCGACACGCGCGCATGCGACAGGATCGCCGTGAGCTGCTCGGTGAGGATGTCGCGCTGGCGCTCCTCGCTCCACTTCGCGCGCCCGAACGGGTCGTGATACCCCGCGATGCCGCCCGCGCCGACCTCCGTGATCAGGATCGGCTTGCCCGCCGCGCCAACCTCGTCCATCCACGCCGTCAGCCTGCGCAGATAGTGCTCCACGTCCTCGTCAAAATACCATTTCGGATAGATGTTGAACGAACAGACGTCCACCAGATCCATGCAGATGTCGCTCATGAACCGGCAGGACGCGAACGACACCGGCCTCGTCGGGTCGAGCCTGCGCATGTGCTCGATCTGCGCCTTGTAGATCGCGCGGCCCGTCTGCGTCTCGCTCTCGCACTCGTTGAGCACGCCCCAGATGTAGATGCACGGGTGGTTGACGTGCTGGGCGACCATCTCCTCGTTGCAGGCGGCCTCCTGCCGGGCAAAGCGCTCCGTCGTCAGGATCTCCGTGGGAATCGCGCGCGCGTGATGCTCCTCCCACACGAGCACGCCCAGCTCGTCGCACAGGTCGAGGAAGCGCGGATCGTTGGGATAGTGGCACGTGCGCACGGCGTTCGCGCCGGCATTGAGGATCAGCTGCAAGTCGTCGGCCATCGCCTCGACGGGCAGCGCGCAGCCGAACAACCCGTGATCCTCGTGCCGGTTGAAGCCCTTGACGGTCACCGGCCTGCCGTTGAGCATGAGCTGCTCGCTGTCAAACCCGACCGTGCGGAAGCCCACGCGGTCGATCAGGTCGTCCACGTCCTCGCCGCAAACGGACAGCACCGCCCGCAGATCGTACAGATGCGCGTCGAGCACATCCCACGCCCGCACGCCGGTCACGTCCATCGCGGCATCGAGCGCCTTTTCCCCGCCCGCGAACAGGTCGCCCGCGTCGATTTCCGCCGAAGCGCCCGCGAGCTCGAGCGTCACGCGCACGTCCTTCGCATCCTCCGCCGCGCGAACGAACACGCGCACATGCGCCCGGTACGCGCCCTCGCCGGTCTGCTCCGCATGAAACGCCATGCGCGAGACGAACGCCGCGCCGACGCGCTGAAGCTCGACGGGCCGCGTGATGCCGCCGTATGTGTAATAGTCGTTGGGGATGTGCAGCGCCGATTCCTCGGTAAAGCGGTTGTCCACATGCACGCGCAGCGCGTGTTCGCCGCTCTGTACACGAGTCAGCAGCACGTCAAAGCCCGTGTATGCGTTGTAATGCTCGGCCACAAGCTCGCCGTCCCAGTACACGCGCCCCGTGTGGCTGACCGCGCCCATGCGCAGCAGATAGTTGCCGCCCTTGCCGACGGTGACGGTTCGCTCGTAGTCCGCCTCGCCGCGATAGCCCGCCATCGCCGGAATCCGCTCCCACACGCCCGGCACCATCGCCGCAAACGCCCTGCCGCTGCCGTCCATGGGCTTCATCGTCCAGAGGCCGTCGAGGCTCGCGACCTCGCGCAGCCTGTGTTCCGCAAACGTCCTTCTCATCGCGTTTCCTCCCTGCCCGCGCGCGGCGGGCGCTTTGTTATCGCCAGTATAGCACAGAAAAACCGGGATTTTCAACAAAAAACATGCGCCCGAAACGCGCCGGACGCATGCTCTGTTGTGTTAGATTTCCACGCGGCCCGTGAGCCTGATGTCCCGGCTCGACGCGCCGATCTGCACGCCGTAGCCGCCGGGGCGCACAGCCCAGCCGTGGGTCTCGCTGTCCCAGACGGCGAGGTGATCCCGCGTGAGTGCCAGCTCGACGGTCTTCCTCTCGCCCGGCTCGAGCGTCACGCGCGCAAAGCCCTTGAGCGCATGCACCGGCTCGCCGTCCTGACGGTTCTCCGGCGCGATGTACATCTGCGCGACCTCCGCACCCGCGCGCTCGCCCGCGTTCACCACGTCAAAGCGCACCGTCCATCCGCCGTCCGCGCGCCCGATCGCGATGTTCTCATAATCAAAGCGCGTGTAGCTCAGGCCATAGCCGAACGGGAAATTGACCGGCACATTCGCCGTGTCGTAATAGCGATAGCCGACCAGCAGGCCGTCGCGATAGGTGACGGTGTCCTTCCTGCCGAACTCGCCGAGCTTGTGGGCATAGCAGTCGTCCGCCGTCACGGGGAAGGTCTCGGCCAGCTTGCCGCCGGGGCAGACGCGCCCAAAGAGCACATCGGCCAGCGCCGTGCCGCCCTCCATGCCCGCGTAGTAGCTCCACACGAGCGCCTTAGCTTTGCCCAGCCACGGCATTTCCACCGGCGAGCCGCCCATCATGACCATGATCGTGTCGGGCCGCTCGGCCAGCAGCGCCTCGATCAGCTCGCCCTGACCGTACGGCAGGCGCATGCTCTGCCTGTCCTGCCCCTCGAGGTCATGCCTGTGGTCGAGGCCGCCGACGTAAATCACGGCGTCCGCGTCTTTGGCAATCGCCAGCGCCTCGTCGATGGCGGCGCGCCGGTCGGTCTCGCTCGCCTTGGGCGAATGGATGACCTCGCGCGGGCGGTCGATGCTCTCGGCCTGCCAATTGCGCTTGCGCTCGGGGCGCTTGAGCGCGATGTAGCCCGGCGCATAGCGCACCTTCGCGCGCCCGGCCAGCAGCATCGTAATGCCCCGCAGCGGCGTGTGCTCATACAGCGCCTGAATCTCCGCGCTGCCGCCGCCGTAGCTGTGCTCGGTCTCCGCGTTCGCGCCGATGACGGCCACGGTTTTCACCCTGTCCTCGTCAAGCGGCAGCAGATTTCCCTCGTTCTTGAGCAGCACGATGGAGGCCGCCGCGACCTTTCGCGCCGCCGCAGCGTGCGCCGGGTCGTCAAACGCGCCGCGCTTTCTCTGCCTGCTCTCCGGCTCCAGCATGTTCAGGCGGATCATCAGCCGCAGGATATTGCGCACCTTGGCGTCGATCACGGTCTCGTCGATCTCGCCCGCCCCGATCTTCTCTTTGAGCGGGTTGGCCATGTAATACTCGTCAAAATTCGCGGCGACGCTCATCTCGACATCCAGTGAGGAATGCGCCGCGGCGTCCGTGTCGTGCACGCCGCCCCAATCGGAGATCACCGCGCCGTCAAAGCCCCACTGATCGCGCAGCACGCCGTCAAGCAGCGCGCGGCTCGTGCAGCAGTGCTCGCCGTGCAGCCGGTTATACGCGCCCATGATCGTATACGCGCCCGCATCGACCGCCGCGCGGAAGCCGGGGAAGTAGATCTCGTTGAGCGTGCGCTCGTCCACCACCGTGTCGACCCACAGGCGCTCGGTCTCCTGGCTGTTGCAGGCGAAATGCTTGGGGCAGGCGGCGACGTCGTTTTCCTGTATGCCCTGCACGACCTGCGCGGCGAGCTCTCCGGTCAGGTACGGGTCTTCGCACATGTATTCAAAGTTGCGGCCGCAGAGCGGACTGCGCTTGATGTTGATGCCCGGCGCGAGGATGACGTCCTTGCCGCGTCCGCGCGCCTCGCAGCCCAGCACGCGGCCAGCGCTGCGCGCGAGATCCCTGTCCCACGTGGAGGCAATCGCGCTGTTGCAGGGCAGATAGCTCACCTTGTCCGCGCCGTGGCCCGCGCCGACCCATTCGCCGTCGCCGAACTCCGCGCGCACGCCCATCGGGCCGTCGCTCATCACGAGGCTCGGGATGCCCAGGCGCGGCACGCCCGCGGTGCGGAAGATGCCCGCACCGTGGATCATGCCGATTTTTTCGTCGAGTGTCAGCTGCGAAAGCAGCGATTCAATGCGTTCTTCACATGCATTACGCACGAACAAGAGCCTCCCCCGCCTTGTCAAACACAGCCTCGATGTCCTTACCGCCCTCGCCCGCGCCGTTGAGCACGACGGTGCACGGCTTGTCGCCCTCATAGCGGACGGCGTAGCCCTCGGCGGTGTGCGTCACCGTCAGGCTCGCGGCGAGCTTGGCGTCCTTGTCCACCACGGTCGTCTCGGCAGTCTGGCCCACCGGCAGGGCGTAGACCATATAGCGCGCGCCGTCGGCGTAGTCATACACCGGGCGGTCGTTGTGCGCGCCGAAGGCGACGATGCTGCCCTCGCGGGCAAACAGCGGGATGTGGAAGTAGTCCATCTCCTCCTTATACCACTTGCCGCCAACCTTGCGCTCGCCGGTCTGCACGTTCGTCCAGACGCCGTCGGGCAGGTAGTATTCCGCGATGCTCTTGTCGTTGAAGATCGGCGCGACGAGCAGGCTGTCGCCGAGCATGTACTGATTGCACAGGTAGCCGCAGTTGCGGTCGTCCATGAACTCGATGGCCATCGCGCGCATCATCGGCACGCCGGTCTCGTGCGTCCTGGCCGCCTGCGTGTACAGATACGGCATCAGGCTCGCCTTGAGCTGCACGAAGCTGCGCAGCACGTCCGCCGCGTCCTCGCCGTAGAGCCACGGCACGCGGTAGCTGCCCGAGCCGTGCAGACGGGAATGAGAGGACAGCAGGCCGAACGCGCACCAGCGCTTATAGACGTCCGCGGTCGAGGTGCGCTCGAAGCCGCCGATGTCGTGGCTCCAGAAGCCGAAGCCGGAGCTCGTCAGCGACAGGCCGCCGCGCAGCGTCTCCTGCATGGCCTCATACGTGCTGTAACAGTCGCCGCCCCAGTGCACGGGGAACTTCTGGCCGCCCGCCGTCGCCGAGCGCGCGAACAGCACGGCCTCGCCTCCCTTGCGCTTTTGCAGGACCTCCCAGACGGTCTTGTTGTAGAGGTAGGCGTAGTAGTTGTGCATCTTCTTGGGATCGCTGCCGTCGAAGTACACGCAGTCGGTCGGGATGCGCTCGCCGAAGTCGGTCTTGAAGCAGTCCACGCCCATGTCGATGAGCGCCTCGAGCTTGCTCTGATACCACGCGCGGGCTTCGGGGTTGGTGAAATCGACGATCGCCAGACCCGGCTGCCACATATCCCACTGCCAGACGTCGCCGTTGGCGCGCTTGAGGAAGTAGCCGTTTCGCTTGCCCTCCTCAAACAGGCAGCTCTCCTGGCCGACGTAGCTGTTGATCCACACGCAGATCTTGAGGCCCTTGGCCTTCAGGCGCGCGAGCATGCCCTTGGGATCGGGGAACATATCCGGGTCCCAGGTGAAGTCGCTCCAATGGAAGCCGCGCATCCAGAAGCAGTCAAAGTGGAACACGGAGAGCGGGATGCCGCGGTTGAACATGCCGTCCACGAACTTGTTGACGGTCTCCTCGTCGTAGTCGGTGGTGAAGCTCGTGCTCAGCCACAGGCCGAACGTCCACGCGGCGGGCAGGGCGGGCTTGCCGGTCATATCGGTGTAGCGGCGCAGCACGTCCTTCATCGTCGGGCCGTCGATGATGAAATACTCAATGGACTCGCCCTCGACGCTGAAGCCGACCTTGGAGACCATGTCCGAGCCGACCTCAAAGCTCACGCGCTCGCTGTGGTTGACGAACACGCCGTAGCCGCGATTGGACAGATACAGCGGGATGTTCTTGTAGGACTGCTCGGTGCTCGTGCCGCCGTCCTCGTTGTAGACGTCCACGCTCTGGCCGTTCTTGACGAACGCGCCGAAGCGCTCGCCCAGGCCGTAGATCAGCTCGCCGACGGTCAGGTCGAGCTGGCCGCGCATGTAGGCGTCCTCCGGGCCGCGGTCGTAGGCCAGGCCCGTCCAGTTCGTCTTGATATAGGCGATGTCGCGGTCGCCGCTGCCGGTCAGGCGCCTGTCGCCGTGATAAAACGCCATCGACGCGTTGTTCTTATTGACGCGAACCTCGAGCTCGCCCGTGCGCGCGACGATGGTCTCCCCGTCCGCCACGCTGTCAAAGGCGCTGTGCTCGGGCAGGGACAGCTCAAAATGCGGCCCCCTGTCGGCCAGACCCGCATGATGGGTGACGCGCACGCGGATCACGCCGCTCATGGGCGCGCTCAGCTCGAGCGTCAGGTTGATGCCGCCGAGCGTGTCGCCGCGATGGTTGATCCTGCTCGTCGGGCACAGCAGGCGCACGCGATCCGCGCGCACGTCGGCATCGTAGACGTGGGCCGGGGAAAAGCAGCCCACAAGCTCCTTGGAAAGCCACTGTCCGTTTGAAAATTTCATGCTCATTTCCTCCGCATTTCAAATGCCCCGGGTCATCTGGGCCCGGCGATTTCCACCAACATCATAACGGAAAATGACGCGGTTGAAAAGCCCCCAAAACTGAATTTTGTTGCCCGGAATATTTGACAAATTCATACGTGCATTTTATAATGAACCTACATTCTTATCAAATCGGGAGGGATTGCTGTGTACAGCCTGCTCATTGCTGACGACGAGGCCATCATCCGCGAGGGTCTGCTCAAGCTGATCGATTTCGCGGCGCTGGGCTATCGCGTGTGCGGCGAGGCGGCCAACGGCGAGACCGCGCTGAACATCATCAGGGCGCAGTGTCCCGACGTCGTGCTCATCGACATCCGCATGCCCCGGATGAGCGGCCTTGAGGCCATCGCCCGTGCGCGCGCGGACGGATACGACGGCAAATTCATCATCCTGAGCGGCTATGCCGACTTTGAATACGCCAAGCAGGCCATCGCCCACGGCGTCAGCGGATACCTTGGCAAGCCCATCGACGAGGACGAGCTTTCCGAGCGGCTCACCGCCGTACGCGCCGAGCTCGACCGCCGCCGCATGAGCATCGAGGCCGGGGACGCCTACCGCGCGGGCGCGCGCTCCATCGCCCTGACCCAGCTCCTTCGCGGGCAGAAGCCGCCCGTTCCCCTGCCCGATATCGGCCCCGGCCCGTGGCGCGTGTGCGTCTGCCCCGGCGAGAAGCTGCCCGCCGCGCTCGCGGGCGCATGCTTTGCGGTGCAGCTGGAGGGCGACACCGCTTTGATCGTTTACGACGCGCAGGGCGAACGCAGGCTCGCCGCGCTGACGGCCAATCCCCCGGCGGATATGCCGTTCCTGGCATGCGGCGGGCAGGCTGCGCAGCCGCAAGATCTGCGCGCGTCATACGATCAGGCCCGTGCCGTGCTGGCGCGGCGCTTTTTCTATCCGCCGCAGACGCGCGTGCTCGGCGCTCAGGCCGTCGTCCCGCCCACGTTCGCGCTCGATGCGCCGCTGCTGGAGCGCTACGCCAGCGACATGCTCGGCTTCGTGCAGGCGTTCAGCCGCCAGCAGCTCGCCGCGCTTTTGGTCGGCCTGCGCGATACGCTCGTGCGCTCCGGCGCAGGCGTACAGGACGTGCGCCTGTTTTTGACCGACCTGTTCCTGCGCGTTCGCGGCACGCTCGCCCATCTCTATCCCGCCGTCCCCCTGCCCGCCAGCAGCGACATCTTCCGCGCCTTCGATCGCGCGCCATGCCTTTCCGACATCCTGTCGCAGTTCACCGCGCACTTTGATGCCGCGATGGACGCCATGGGCGGCTTCACGCGCGAGAGCGTGCTCGACGACGTGCTGCATTACATCGAGCACAACTTCCGCTCCAACCTGACGCTCGAGTCCATCGCGCCTCTGTTCGGCTACAACAGCGCGTATCTGGGCAAGCTGCTCTCCCGCCGCGTGGGCGAGAGCTTCAATTCGTATCTCGACCGCCTGCGCGTGGCCGAGGCCAAGCGGCTGCTCGAGCAGACGGACATGAAGGTCTACACCGTCGCCGAGCGCGTGGGATACAGCAACGTGGATTACTTCCACGTCAAGTTCAAAAAATACGTGGGCCTCTCCCCCGCGCAGTACCGCGCGCAGCGCAAGGCAAAGGCCGGTTCATGACGCATTAAATAAGGAAGCGTTTTCCGCCCGCCAAAGCAAAATCACACAAATTATTCAGCTTCCGCCGCGCCCATCTACAATTTTTCATGCAAGTTTGCTGCAATTTTTAGGGTTTCTTTCAGGCAATGTTGACTGTATAATCAAAAACATAAAGTAAGATTTTACAAATGGGGTCATTTGCAGAAAGAAGGGTCACACATGAGCCAGACAAAGGCGGAGGTTCGTCCCGCGCATCCGGCGGAGCACCTCTACATCATCATGCGCATTGCGGTCATCGCGGTGATCGTGTTCCTGTTCATCCCCGCGCTCAACCCCGCGCGCGTGAGCGGCATGATCAACCCGAATACGTCGCTGCTCACGTCCGGCATATCGTATGAGAGCCTGACCGGCGAGTTCGGCCGCGCGCTTCGCAAGGAATGGGTGACGGAGGACAGCTTCCGCATCCTGTTCGGCTCGTCCATCGCGGCATGCATCGGCGTATGCCTGGCGGCGGTCTCGGGCTGCATGTCCCTGGGCAATCTGAAATTCAAGCGCCGCGCGAATCTGTTCGGCATCGGCGCGGGCGCGCTCATCGCGGCGGGCATGGGCGGCATCTACGTCGCCTACACCCAAATCGCCACGACCAGCAAGCCCGACCGCATCCTGCCGATGATTCCCGGCGGCTTTTACGCGATGCTCGTGCTGGCCATCGTGCTCATCGTGGGCTTTGCCGCGACGCAGTTCATCCTGCCCAAGCCCGCGCCCGGCGAGAAGGCCGAGATCGAGGTCAAATATCAGCTCTTCCTCATGCTCCTGCCCTTCATCGCGCTGGTCGCGGTGTTCAGCTATCTGCCGCTGTGGGGCTGGCGCTATGCGTTCTTTGATTACAAGGTCGGCGACACGCTGAGCATGGAGAACTTCGTGGGCTTCAAGTGGTTCACGGAGCTGTTCAAGAATCAGGCGACGGTGCGCGATATCATCCGCGTGCTGCGCAACACGCTCGCCATGAGCGGCCTTGGCCTGGCGACGAGCTGGGTGCCGATGGCGTTCGCGATCTTCCTGTGCGAGATCCACAGCACCAAATTCCGCCGCTTCGTGCAGACGTTCACCACCGTCCCGAACTTCATCAGCTGGGTTCTGGTCTACGCCATCGCCAACTGCATCTTCGCCACCGACGGCTTCATCAGCTCGCTGATGATCTCGCTGGGCGTGTGGGATCAGGGCGTGAACATGCTCATGGGCGCGGAGCACACGTGGCTCAAGATGCTCGCCTGGGGCCTGTGGAAGGGCGTGGGCTGGAGCGCCATCATCTACATTTCCGCGATATCCGGCATCGACCAGCAGCTCTACGAGGCGGCAACGGTCGACGGCGCGGGGCGCTTTGCCCGCATGTGGCATATCACCGTGCCCTCGCTGCTGCCCACGTTCTTCGTGCTGCTGCTCATGTCCGTGGGCAACATCCTCTCCAACGGCATGGATCAGTATCTCGTCTTTGAAAACGCGACGAATACCGACGCCATCATGGTGCTCGACCTCTACGTCTACAAGCTGGGCATCGGCCAGGGCCAGATCCCGCTGTCCACGGTGGTCGGCATGACCAAGTCGATCGTCAGCGTGGTGCTCCTGTTCTCGGCGAACGCCCTGAGCAAGAAGCTGCGCGGCGAGAGCATCATGTAAAGGAGGGGAATCACAATGAAAAACGCTGCCAATGCCAAGCACATCAGGAAGCACGCGGGCGATTCTCCGATGTATCGCCTGACCGTGGGCGACCACGTGTTCAACGTCATCAACATCCTGTTCTTCACGATCTTTACGCTGGCGTGCCTGTTCCCGTTCTATTATCTGTTCATCAACACGATCTCCGACAACGATCTGGTCAGCCGCGGCGTCATCAACTTCATCCCGCGCGGCATCCACTTGAGCAACTATCTCTCGCTTCTGAACGTGGGCGACCTGTCGACCTCGCTGATCGTCACGGCGGCGCGCACGTTCCTGGGCACGCTGCTGATGGTCGCCGCGTCGGCGCTGATCGGCTACCTCGTCACGCAGAAGGAGATGTGGGGCCGCAGCTTCTGGTATCGCTTCATCCTCATCACCATGTACTTCAACGCCGGCACGATCCCGTGGTTCATGAACATGCGCATGCTGGGCCTGACCAACACGTTCTGGGCCTACATCATCCCCAGCATCGTCGCGCCGTACAACATCATCCTCGTCAAGACATACATCGAGTCGATCCCGGCGGCGCTGGAGGAGAGCGCGAAGATCGACGGCGCGCCGTACTTAACGATCTTCCGCAAGATCATCCTGCCGCTGTGCAAGCCGATCCTCGCGACGATCGCCATCTTCGGCGCGGTCGGCAACTGGAACTCCTTCACTGACTCGCTGATCCTCATGCAGTCCGAGCCCAAGCTCTACACGCTCCAGCACAGGCTCTACATCTACCTCAACCAGGCGAGCAACCTCGCGGCGCTCATGCAGAGCGGCGGACAGGTCAGCGAGGCGGCGCTCAAATCGGCGATGAGCGGCAAGGTCATCAAATACACCATCGCGATGGTGACGGTCATCCCGATCCTGTGCGTGTATCCGTTCATGCAGCGCTACTTTGAGAAGGGCATCATGCTCGGCGCGGTCAAGGGTTAACCGGCTTTACACACATTCCACCCCGGCATTATGGCGAACTGACGCCATAGCAATATAAAAAGGAGGACACTACCTATGAAACGCATCGCTCTTCTTCTGATGGTGCTCCTGTGCCTGTTCGTCTCCACGGCGTTCGCCGAGGAAGACCTGCTGGCGGAGATCATCCCCGAGGAGACGGTCACGCTGGACGTGTTTGACCAGCTGGCCAACTACTCCGGCGAGCAGATCGGCTGGTTCGGCCAGGTCATGCTTGAGAAATTCAACGTGAAGCTCAACATCATCCAGGACGCGGACGGCGTCTACGAGACCCGCATGGTCGACGGCAACCTGGGCGACATCGTCATCTGGGGCAGCGACTCCGACGAGTACCTGCAGGCCGTTGAAAAGGGCATGCTCTTTGACTGGGAAGAGGACGACATCCTCGCGGACTACGGCGCCTACATCGCCGAGACCTTCCCGCTCGCCCTGCAGAAGAACCGCAACCTCTCCGGCGGCACGCTCTACGGCTTCGGCCACGACGTCTCCGCCGACCCGCGCAACAGGCAGAACTTCATGTACACCTGGGATATGCGCTGGGATCTGTACAAGCAGCTGGGCTATCCCGAGGTCAAGACGCTTGACGACGTCGTCGAGGTCCTCGCGCAGATGAAGGAAATCTGCCCGACCGGCGACAACGGCAAGCCGACCTACGGCATGTCCATCTTCTCTGACTGGGACGGCAACATGGTCATGTACGTCAAGTCCACCGCGACCGCGTACTACGGCTACGACGAGTTCGGCTTCGGCCTGTACGATCCGGTTGAGCAGAAGTACTACCATGCCCTGCTCGAGGACGGTCCGTACTATCAGGCTCTGAAGTTCTTCAACAAGCTCTATCAGCGCGGCCTGCTCGATCCGGACAGCCAGACCCAGGGCTACGACGGCGCTGTCGAGGACATGCAGAACGGCGTTGCGTTCTTCAGCCCGTTCAACTTCCTCGCCTCCGGCCTGTACAACAGCGACGCGCACGCCGCTGAGGGCAAGGCCATGTACCCGGTCGTCCCGACCGAGGCCACCCCGCTCTGCTACGGCCAGAACGCTTACGGCGGCAACCGCATCTGGTCCATCGGCGCGAAGACCGAGTATCCCGAGCTGTGCATGGCGATCATCAACTGGCTCTCCACGCCGGAAGGCCGCATGACGCTCGAGTACGGCCCGAAGGACGTCTGCTGGTACTACGACGAGAACGGCATGACGCAGTTCACCGAGCTGGGCCGCGCCGCGAAGCTCGACGGCAAGACCCAGATGGAAGGCGGCTACTCCGGCACCTTCGAGGACGGCAACTTCAAGATGAACAACACCACCTGGTCCCTGGACTCCATCAACCCGGATTCCGCCGGCGAGACCTTCAACTATCGCTCCTGGGCGAGCTTCATGACCGAGGCTTCCTCCGAGATCGAGGCTGACTGGCGCGCCAAGACCGGCGTGGCGACCCCGGACGAGGAGCTGGCCAAGACCGCGTACAAGCTGTCCCTGGGCACCACCTACTCCGAGAGCCCGAAGAGCGACGAGCTGATGGTCATCTGGAACCAGTGCGCCGACTGCGTGAAGACGTACAGCTGGCGCGCCATCTTCGCCAAGGACGACGCCGAGTTTGAGGCGCTGTTCGACGAGATGGTGACCAAGGCGAACGAGTACGGCTACGACCAGTGCGTCGCGTTCCAGGAGAACGAGGCCGCCCGCCGCGCCGCTGCCGAGAACGAGGTCAAGGCGCTCATTGAGCAGCTCGACGCCGAGTAATCGACAAACACACGCAAACCCATTCGAACCCACACGGAGGGTCGGGGCACAGGCCCTGGCCCTCCGCTTCTGTTTATTTGAAAAACTTTCATCAGGACGCAGACATACCCCAAAAAGTTTTGACACACAAAATTCGAAAGAGACTGGACTGCAAGCGCAGAGCCGTTTATCATAGACACATCCATCTCAATGATTTCATCAGGAGGCAGACATATGAACGAAAAGCAGATTCTCGATATGATCGACCGCGTCAACGCCGACGGGCCGTTTAAGCCCGACTGGGATTCCCTCGCCGCGCGCAAGGTGCCCGCGTGGTTTGGCGAGCGCAAGCTGGGCATCTTCATCCATTGGGGCGCGTATGCCGTCCCCGCGGCGACAAACGAGTGGTATCCGCGCAACATGTACAAGCAGGACATGCCCGCCTTTGCGCATCACAGGAAGGTCTACGGCGAGCAGAAGGACGTCGGCTACAAGGATTTGATCGAGATGTTCAAGGCCGAGCATTTCGACGCCGAAGCGTGGATTGCGCTGTTCAAGGCGGCGGGCGCGGGCTACATCTTCCCCGTCGCCGAGCATCACGACGGCTTCCAGATGTACGACAGCGACCTCTCCGACTGGAACGCCGTCAAGAAAGGCCCGCACCGCGACGTCGTCGGCGAGCTGCGGCGCGCGGCGCTTGACGCCGGGCTCGAGTTCTGCACGTCTTCGCACAGGGCCGAGCACTGGTGGTTCATGAGCCACGGCCTCGAGTTTGACAGCGACATCGTCAAGCCGCTTCACAAGGGCGACCTCTACTGGCCCGCCATGCCCGAGCCCGCCGACCATCAGGACAGGGACAGCAAGCCGTGGCCCTCACAGGAATACATGGACGACTGGCTCGCGCGCACGGCGGAGATCATCGTCAAATACCGCCCGTCGCTGCTGTATTTCGACTGGTGGATCTCCCACCACGCGTTTGAATCGCACCTCAAGCGCCTCGCGGCGTTCTATTACAACTGCGGCGCGGCCTGGGGCAAGGACGTCGCCATCTGCTTCAAGCACGAGGCCATGCCCGAGCCCTGCGGCATCCCGGAGGTCGAGCGCGGCGGCTTTGAGCGCATCATGCCCTTCGCCTGGCAGACGGACACGGCGGTCGCCCGCAATTCGTGGTGCTACACCGACACGCTCGATTACAAATCGACCGCCGAGATCCTCTGCGCGCTGGTGGACACCGTGAGCAAGGGCGGCAACATGCTGCTCAACGTCGGCCCGAAGGCGGACGGCACGTTTGCGCCCGGCGACATGAAGATCCTCACCGATATGGCCGGTTGGATGGAGAAGTTCGGCGATACGCTCAAGGGCGCGCGCCCGTGGCATCGCTTCGGCGAAGGCCCGACCGAGCAGCCGCACGGCGAGTTCTCCGACCAGAAGCCCATCGCATACACCAGCGCCGACTTCCGCTTCTACACCGCGAACGATAAGGTATACGCCGCCGCGCTCCGCCCCGCCGCAGACGGCCGTTACGCCATCGCGTCGATGGGCGCGGACGCGTGGGACAAGCGGGTCAAGGCCGTGCGCATCGCGGGCCGCGACGTGGCCTTCACCCAGAAGGGCGACGCGCTGCACGTGAGCGCACCCGCCGCCTCGGGCGAGCTGCCCGTCGTCATCGAGATCACAATCTGACATAAAGGAGACATGCATATGGTTCCCTATCGCATCAGCAAGGTTCTTTTCGGCGGCGACTACAACCCCGAGCAGTGGCCGCGCGAGGTCTGGCACGAGGACATGCGCCTGTTCAAGCTCGCGCACGTGGACACTGTGACGCTCAACGTGTTCAGCTGGGCCAGGATTCAGCCCAGCGAGGATACATACGACTTCGCCGATCTGGACGAGATCATGAATCTCGTGCGCGAAAACGGCCTGAACGTCTGCCTCGCCACGAGCACGGCGGCGCATTCCGCGTGGATGGCGCACCGCCACCCGGACGTGCTGCGCGTGGGCCAGGACGGCATGAAGCGCAGCTTCGGCGCGCGCCACAATTCCTGCCCCAACAGCCCGACCTACCGCCATTACGCCCCGCTGCTGGCGAAAAAGCTCGCCGAGCGCTACGGCGATATGGGCAACATCGTCGCATGGCACGTGAGCAACGAATACGGCGGCCTGTGCTACTGCGAGAACTGCGCGGCGGCCTTCCGCGTCTGGCTCAGGAAGCGCTACGGCACGATCGACGCCGTCAACCGCGCGTGGAACACGTCCTTCTGGGGCCACACGTTCTATGACTGGGAGGAGATCGTCCCCGCCGACTTCCGCAGCGAGGAATGGAGCATGGGCGGCAGGGTGCGCACGAACTTCCAGGGGATATCGCTCGATTACCGCCGCTTCATGTCCGACAGCCTGCTCGAGTGCTTCTGTTTGGAGCGCGACGCCATCCGCGCCGTGACGCCCGACATCCCCGTGACCACGAACATGATGGGCCTGTATTACGAGCTCGACTACGGCAAGTGGGCCAAGGAGATGGACTTCATCGCGTGGGACAGCTACCCAAGCTACGGCGAGCCCGCGAATTTCAACATCCTGCGCCACGACGTCATGCGCGGCGTCGGCGGCGGCAAGGCGTTCTGGCTGATGGAGCAGACGCCGAGCGTCTCCAACTGGCATCAGTACTGCGCGCTCAAGCGCCCCGGCGTCATGCGCAGGCTGAGCTATGAGGCCATGGCGCGCGGCGCGGACACGGTCATGTTCTTCCAGATGCGCAGGAGCATCGGCGCATGCGAGAAATATCACGGCGCGCTGATCGACCACGCGGGCCGCAGCGACACGCGCGTCTTCCGCGAGATGGCGGCGCTCGGCGAGGAGCTCGATAAGCTCGGCGATGTGACTCTCGGCGGCACGACCGATGCGCGCGTGGCGCTGATCTTTGACTGGGACAACTGGTGGGCGACGAGCCTGTCCGCCGGGCCGAGCGCGGACATCGACGCCGTGAGCGAGCTGGCGCGCTGGCATGCGGCGCTGCTCGATATGAACGTGCCGGTCGACGTCGTGGGCGTCGATGCGCCCCTGGACAAATACGCCGCCGTCGTCGCGCCCATGCTCTACATGGTCAAGGGCGACTACGACGAGACGCTGCGCGGCTACGTGAGGCGCGGCGGCACGCTGATTGCGACGAGCTTCTCGGGCTATGTGCAGGAAAACGACCTCGTCATGCCGGGCGGCTATCCCGGCTCGCTGCGCGATATTTTCGGCGTGTGGGTCGAGGAGATCGACGCGCTGCCGCCGGACAGGGTCAACGGCTTTGTCTACAACGGCGTGCGCTACCCCGCCAGGCTGCTTTGCGACGTGGTGCACACCGAAGGCGCAAAGGCGCTCGCGCATTTTGAGACCGACTTCTACGCCGGCATGCCCGCGCTCACGTGCAACGACCTCGGCGAGGGCCATGCCTATTACGTGGCGACTTGCCCGGACGAAGCCCTCTGCGCGGCGCTGCTTGGCGATGTGCTCAAGGCCGCGGGCGTCGCGCCCATCATGGACACCCCGCGCGGCGTCATCGCCAGCGTGCGCGAGAACGAGCGCGGCAGGATCGTCTACATCATCAACCAGACCGACGGCGAGCAGAGCGTGACGCTCCCCTTCGCGGGACGCGACCTGCTGACCGGCACGGCCTACGCCGCGGGCGATGCGGCGGCCCTCGCGGGCAACGGCGTCATGCTCATTCACATCGACTGATATAAAAAGGAGGCGGGCGGATGCGCAGGATCATGCATTGGCTGCGGCGCACGCTGCTGGGCATGCGCCAGCGCAGCCAGCTCATGCTCATGTTCGTGGCGGGCGGGCTGATCCCGATCCTCATCGCGGACGTGTATATGTACGCCAGCACGCGCACGCTGCTCATCGAGCAGGAGGCCGAGAGCCAGCGCAATTCGCTCGCCGCCGTCGCCGAAGGCCTGCGCGAGGACATGAACGTCGCCGCCGACATCTCCAAGCAGCTCTACTTCGACGAGGAGCTCGAGTATTTCGCCACGCATGAGTTCTCCGACTACGCCGAGATCCTGCACGCCTACCGCGAGATGCGCACGATCCCCGGCATCCTCAAAAACGTCTACCACGAGGTCAGCTCGATCACGCTCTACGCCGACAACCCGACGCTCTCGCGCAACGAATACATCGTCTACGCCGACAGCGAGGTGCAGGCGCAGGACTGGTACATCGAGACCGCCGCGCGCGCGGGCCTGCCGTATTGGAGCTGGATCTACGACGAATACAGCCGCAAGAACTGCATCAGGCTCACGCGCATGCTCTACACGGGCGATATGCTGCCCATCGGCATCGTCGCCATCGTCGTGGAGAACAGGCGCATGGAGATGCCCGTCACCCGGCGCGCCGAGGAGACGTATCTCGTCTACAACGGCGAAAAGGTGCTCCACACCAACGCAAAGACCGCCGACGAGGCCGCGCTGCTCGCGCTGCTTGGCGAATCCGGCGGCGGGCGCGTGCAGTACGGCGGGCAGGACTGCCTGATGACGGCGGTCGATTTTTCGCCGGAATACGCGGACGAGACGTTTACGCTCGTCAGCTTCCTGCCATACGGCGAAATCGTGCACGCCGCGACGGTCTCCGCGCTCGAGTCGCTGCTGCCGCAGATGCTCTGCGTGCTGGTGGCGCTGGGCCTCATGCTGGTGATCTCGCATCTGTACAGCGCGCGCATCGGCCAGCTCCGCGAGGACATGCACCGCGCGGCGACGGGCGACTTTGACATCACGCCGCACATCGAGGGCGCGGACGAGATCGCCGGGCTCTCGCACGACCTCGCCGTCATGGCCCACGGCATGAAGAAGCTCATGGAGGACGTGGCCAACGAGCGCGTGCAGAAAGAGCGCCTGCGCGCCCGCCAGCGCGAGGTCGAATTCAAGATGCTCGCCAGCCAGATCAACCCGCATTTCCTGTTTAATACGCTGGAGACCATCCGCATGCAGGCCGTCGTCCACGACCAGAAGGAGATCGCCGAGCTCACCAAGATGCTCGCCAAGCTCATGCGCTCGAGCATATCGGCGGGCAGCGCGCCGCGCACGCTCCGCGAGGAATTGCAGCTCGTGGAGTACTACCTCAAAATTCAGGACTACCGCTTCCACGACCGCATGCGCTACGAGATCGTCACCGGCGGCATCGACGCGCAGGGGCTGATGATCATGCCGCTGCTGATCCAGCCGTTCGTGGAGAACGCCATCGTCCACGGCCTCGAGGGCAAGGCGCGGGACGGTCTTGTGCGCGTGCGCGTGACGCTCGCCGACTCGCTGTATATCTGCATCGAGGACAACGGGCAGGGCATGACGCCCGAGACGCTTGCGCGCACGCGCCGCCTGCTGACCGATTTTGACAACCTCGACCGCGAGCACGTGGGCATATGCAACGTCAGCCAGCGCATCGCCCTGCAATACGGCGCGCCATACGGCGTGGACATCGTCAGCGCGCCGGGCGAGGGCACGCGCGTGACGCTCTGCCTGCCGGTTCTCCATCACCCGTAAGGAGGGACACCCATGAAAAAACGCGCCGCAATCGCCGCCGCGCTCGTGCTCGCCATCGCCGCCATCGCCGCTCTGCTCTTCCTGCGCACGGCGGGCGACGGCGCAAAGACCGCGCCCGAGCCCATCACATTCACATTTTACAGCGAGGACGGCGTTGAGGACCCGTGGACCGACCCCGTCGCCCGCCGCATCACGGAGCGCACCGGCGTCACGCTGGACGTCGATTACCCGTCCGCCGGGGAGACCAACCGCGTGCAGCTGATGGTCGCCACGGGCGAATACCCCGACCTGATCTTCGCCAAGTCCGATGCCACGCAGCTCATCCAGCACGACGTGCTCATCGACATGGCCCCGCTCATCGAGCAGTACGGCCCGAACATCAAGGCGCTCTACGGCGAAGAATACGACATGCTGCGCGCGGGCGCGGACGACCCGGCCATCTATCAGCTGTGCAGCGACAAGGTGCAGGAGGAGATGCTCGAGAGCGCGGGCACGGCGCAGCTTCAATGGGCCGTCATGCGCGAAAACGACTACGAGATTCCGCGCACGCTCGAGCAGTACACCGACATGATCCGCCGCTACAAGCAGGCGCACCCGACCATCGGCGGCCGCGAGACGATCGGCCTGTCCATCGTCTGCACCGACTGGCACTGGTACACCACGCTCTCCAACCCCGCCGGATACATCGCAAACGGCTCGCCGGACAACGGCCAGTGGATCATCGGCGAGGACGGCGCCGTCGGCTACAAGCACGCGCTGCCGGAGCAGAAGGAATACTTCCGCTGGCTCAACGCCATGTACGCCGAGGGCCTGCTCGACCCGGAGTTCGCCACGCAGACGCACGAGGACTATCTGCGCAAAATCGCGCAGGGCCGCGTGCTGGGCCTGATGGACGCCGACTGGGGCATCGCCGAGGCCGAGCAGTCGCTTCGCGGCGCGGGCATGACCGAGCGCACATACGCCGCGCTGCCCGTGACGATGGACGAGAGCGTCCCCTGCCGCGTGATGGATGGCGGCGCGCTGGCCGTGGGCTGGGGCATCGGCATCACCACCAGCTGCAAGGACCCGGTGCGTGCCGTGCAGTTCCTCGACTGGATGTGCAGCGAGGAAGCACAGATTCTCGTCAACTGGGGCATCGAGGGTGTCAACTACGTCTACGACGAGTCCGGCCGGCGCGTGAAAACCGAGCAGGACCGCATCGACGCGGCGACAAACCCCGATCACGCCGCGCGCACGGGCGTGGGCTTCCACGTCTATCCCTTCCCCAGCTACGGCAACATGGCGCTCGACTCGACCGGCAACCCGTATTCCCGCAGCACGCGCGAGACCGTCATCGCGGGATACGATGATGAAGAGCGCGCGGCGCTCGACGCTTGGGGCGTCGATATGCTCAGCGGCATCTTCCCCGATTTGGGCGAGAACAGGCAGACCCTCCCGCCGCTCTGGGTGCTTCAGCTCCCGCCGGAGCTTGCCGCCATGCTCGATGCGCTCGACGCGGCCGCCTGCCCCGGTCTGATCGACTGCATCGTCTGCCCGCCGGATGACTTTGACGAGAAGTGGGACGCCCTGCAAGCCGCGCTGATTGACGCGGGCGTCGAGCAGGCCAACGCCATGATGAACGAGCTCGTCCGCAAGCGCTTCGGCGATATTTAACGCGCGCAAAACCGCGCCGCCCGGCATGACGTCAGGCGGCGCTTTCCTTTTATACGGCGCGTTTGCTGTGCAGTTTTCCGCGTTTTTGTGCGCAAAGGCGCGTCAGGCTCGCCAAAGCCGCGCGCGGCCTCGTTTTCCTGCCCGCCATCCGTTGCAAAATCCGCCCAATGCGTATATAATATAGGTCATCATCACGAATTGCAGGCAGAAAATGCAGGCATGGACAGCGTTTTTATTTCGCAGAGAAGGTGTTTGTTTCTTGAAAAAGCTGTTGGTTTACTTGAAGGGCTTCGAGCGCGAGTGCGTGCTCGGCCCGCTGTTCAAGCTGCTGGAGGCGTCCTTTGAGCTGGTGATTCCGCTGATCGTGGCGCGCATCATCGACGGCGGCATCCGCAGCGGCGACACGGGCTACATCGTGCGCATGGTGCTCATCATGGCGGCGCTGGGCCTCGTGGGTCTTGTCAGCGCGGTGACGGCGCAGTATTTCGCGGCGAAGGCGGCCATCGGCTTCTCCGCGCGCCTGCGCCACGCGCTGATGAAGCACATCCAGTCGCTCTCCTACACCGAGATCGACGAGCTGGGCACATCCACGCTCATCACGCGCATGACCAGCGATGTCAATCAGGTGCAGTCCGGCGTCAACATGACGCTGCGGCTGCTTCTGCGCTCGCCGTTCGTCGTGTTCGGCGCGATGGTCATGGCCTTCACGATCGACTTTGACATCGCGCTGATCTTCGCGGGCGTCATCGCCGTGCTGTGCGTGATCGTGTTTTCCATCATGCTCGCGTCGATCCCGATGTACAAGCGCGTGCAGAACCAGCTCGACTCCGTGACGGCCTCCACGCGCGAGAACCTCACCGGCGTGCGCGTCATCCGCGCGTTCGGCATGGAGGACGCGGAGACCGGCAAGTTCGCCAAGCGCAACGGCCTGCTCACGCGCTTCCAACTCGCCGTGGGCCGCGTCAGCGCCGCGATGAACCCGGTGACATACGTCGTCATCAACATCGCCGTCATCCTGCTCATCCGCGGCGGCGCGCTCAAGGTGGGCGCCGGCGCGCTCACGCAGGGCGAGGTCGTCGCGCTGTACAACTACATGAGCCAGATCCTCGTGGAGCTGGTCAAGATGGCGAATCTCATCATCCTGCTGACCAAGGCCGCCGCCTGTGCGAGCCGCGTCGCCCGCGTGCTCGACGTAAAGTCCAGCCAGCAGGACGGCACGCTCGTCCCGGCAGACGATGCGCCGCGCGGCGAGGTCGTCTTTGACCACGTGGCGCTGACCTACAAGGGTGCGGGCGCGGAGGCCATCGAGGACATCAGCTTCACGGCCAAACCCGGCGAGACCATCGGCATCATCGGCGGCACGGGCTCCGGCAAATCGACGCTGGTCAACCTCATTCCCCGCTTCTACGACGCCACGCACGGCACCGTCACCGTCGACGGCGTGGACGTGACCAGGATGCGCAAGGACGAGCTGCGCAATCGCATCGCCGTCGTGCCGCAGAAGGCCGTGCTCTTCAAGGGCACGATCCGCAGCAACCTGCTCTGGGGCAACGCAAACGCCACGCAGGCCGACATCGACGAGGCCATCGCCGTCGCGCAGGCCGGGGACGTCGTCGCCAGCAAGGAGAAGGGCCTCGACGAGCCGGTCGAGCAGGGCGGACGCAACTTCTCCGGCGGCCAGCGCCAGCGCCTGACCATCGCCCGCGCGCTGGTTCGCAAGCCCGAGATCCTGATCCTGGACGACTCGGCCTCCGCGCTCGACTACGCCACGGACGCCAACCTGCGCCGCGCCATCCGCAATATGGAAAACCCGCCGACGACGTTCATCGTCAGCCAGCGCGCCGCGTCCATCCGCTTCGCCGACCGCATCATCGTGCTCGACGACGGCAAGGCTGTCGGCATGGGCACGCACGACGAGCTGCTCAAGACCTGCCCGGTCTATCAGGAGATCTACTTCTCCCAGTTCAAGAAGGAGGAGGTGAGCGCGAATGGCTAAGCAAAACGTGCAGAACGCCGCGGCACAGGCCGCCGTCATGCGCCGCGTGATGCGATACATCCGCCCGCATGCCAGCGCGCTCATGCTCTCGCTGCTGCTCTCGCTCGTGTCCGTCGCGCTGACGCTCTACGTGCCGATCCTCGTGGGCGACGCGGTGAACTGCATCGTGGACAAGGGCCTCGTCGATTTTGAGACGCTCGGCGCGATCCTCACCAAGATCATGATCTGCGTGCTGCTGACCGCCGCGGCCCAGTGGTGGCAGGGCGTGCTCAACAACCGCGTGACGTATGACACCGTGCGCGACATCCGCCGCGACGCCTTCGAGCACATCCAGCGCCTGCCGCTGTCCTACCTCGACGCGCACCCGACCGGCGACACCGTCAGCCGCATGATCTCCGACGTCGACACGTTCGCCGACGGCCTGCTGCTGGGCTTCACGCAGCTCTTTTCCGGCATCATGACGATCCTCGGCACGCTCGTGTTCATGCTGACGCTCAGCCCGGCGATCACGCTGGTCGTCGTGCTGATCACGCCGGTCTCGCTGCTCGTCGCCAACTTCATCGCCACGCGCACGTACTCGATGTTCAAGCTGCAGAGCAAGACGCGCGGCGAGCAGACCGCGCTGATCGACGAGGCCATCGGCGAGCAGAAGCTCGTGCAGGCCTTCGCGCACGAGGACGAGACGCTCGATGCGTTTGACGAGGTCAACGGCCGCCTGCGCAACTGCTCGCTGCGCGCGGTGTTCTTCTCGTCGCTGACCAACCCGTGCACGCGCTTTGTGAACTCGCTGGTCTACGCGGGTGTCGGCCTCACCGGCGCGCTCGCCGCGGTGAACGGCAGCCTGACCGTCGGCGGCCTGTCGAGCTTCCTGTCCTACGCCAACCAGTACACCAAGCCGTTCAACGAGATTTCCGGCGTGGTGACCGAGCTGCAAAACGCCATCGCCTGCGCGGGCCGCATATTCGACCTGATCGACCAGCCCGCCCAGACGCCCGACGCGCCCGACGCCGTTACGCCCAAGCACCTTGACGGCAAGGTCGATATCGACAACGTCTGCTTCTCCTACACGCCCGACCGCAGGCTGATCGAGAATTTCTCGCTGCACGTCAATCCCGGCCAGCGCGTGGCCATCGTCGGCCCGACCGGCTGCGGCAAGACGACGATGATTAACCTGCTGATGCGCTTTTACGACGTGGATTCCGGCACAATCGCCGTGGACGGCATCGAGACGCGCAGGATCACCCGCTCCGGCCTGCGCGCGCAGATCGGCATGGTGCTTCAGGACACGTGGCTCGCCGCCGGAACGATCCGCGAGAACATCGCCATGGGCAGGCCCGACGCCACGGACGAGGAGATCGTCGCCGCTGCGAAGGCCGCGCACGCGCACAGCTTCATCAAGCGCCTGCCCGACGGTTACAACACGGTCATCGGCGAATCGGGCGGCTCGCTCTCGCAGGGCCAGAAGCAGCTTCTGTGCATCGCGCGCGTCATGCTCTGCCTGCCGCCGATGCTGATTCTCGACGAGGCGACGTCCTCCATCGACACGCGCACAGAGCAGCGCGTCCAGTCGGCGTTCGCCGAGATGATGAAGGGCCGCACGAGCTTCATCGTCGCCCACAGGCTCTCGACGATCCAGTCCGCCGACATCATCCTCGTCATGCGCGACGGCCACGTCATCGAGCAGGGCAACCACGAATCGCTGCTCAAACAGGGCGGCTTCTACAAGACGCTCTACGAGAGTCAGTTCGCGCAGTAACAAAATCCGCATAAAAATCACCGGCTTCCCCGGCGTCGCCGCACGCTTTGGGGAAACCGGTGTTTTTTTGTGTACGTTACTGCTCGCCGCCCGTCAGCAGATCGCTGATGCCCAGCGCGCCGAACAGCTTGTCAAGCGCGCTCGAATCATCCGAAGACCATGCGGGCTCGGCCTCCTCCAGCACACTGAAGTCCGCCGCGCCCGGATCGCTCCATCCGCTGCCCGCACGCTCGCGCCAGAGCGCCGCCTGCGCCTCGTCCGCCTCCACGCCGTCGCCCTCTTCATAGCAGAAGGCCAGCCGCTCCATGGCGGTCGTATCGCCCAGCTGCGCCGCGAGCAGATACAGCCTTTGCGCCAGCTCGCGATTGAGCATGACCCCATCGCCGAAGTCATAGCACACCGCGAGGTTGAATATCGACGCCACATCGCCCAGCTGCGCGGCCTGCGCAAACCAGTTTGCCGCAGCGGCCTTGTCCTGCTCCACGCCCGTCCCCTCAAAGAGAGCCACGCCGTAATAGAACATGCCCTGCGCATCGCCCAGCTCCGCCGCGTAGCCGAACCACTTGGCGGCCTCGGCCTCGTCCTTCTCCACGCCGTCGCCATGGAGCAGGCACAGCCCCAGCGCGTTGATCGCGTCCGCATAGCCCATATACGCCGCGCTTTGATACCACGCCACGGCCTGCTCGCGATCCTCCGGCACGCCGATGCCGTAATGATAATTGACGCCGAGGTTGTACATCGCCGGGGCGTGGCCCATGTTCGCCGCCTGCTCGTACCAGACAGCCGCCTGCGCCTCGTCCTTCTCCACGCCGTCGCCGTTGTCAAGACACACGGCATAAGCGTACATCGCGTCGGGAAGGCCGTAGAGCGCCGCGTTTTTGAACCACTTGACCGCCGTCTCCATGTTCTTCTCGACGCCGTCGCCCGAAGCGTAATGCGTGCCGAGCAGATACATCGCCTGCGCGAAGCCCGCGTCCGCCGCGCGCTCAAACCATGTGACCGCCGTCTGCGCGTTCCGCTCCACACCGAAGCCCATGTCATACATCATGCCCAGCGCGAACATCGCCAGCGGCTCGCCTTCATCCGCGGCTTGCGTGAAGATGTCCAGCGCCCGCTCCATGTCGGGCTCCACGCCGAGGCCGTAGGCGTAGCAATACGCCACGTTCGCCAGCGCGCGCATCGAGCCGCGATCCGCCGCCTGACCATACCAGAAGAACGCCTGATCGCCGTTCTGCTCCACGCCGATGCCGTATTCATAGCAGAACGCGAGGCCGAGCATGCCGTCGATGCTGCCCTGCTCCGCCGCGCGCGCGTACCACAGCGCCGCCTGCTCCTCGTCGATCGTCGTGCCGATGCCGCGTTCGTAGCACTCGGCCAGACGCGCCATCGCCAGCGGGTTGCCGCGCTCCGCCGCCTCGGTGTACATGTTGAATTCCGCCTGTTCCTCGCCTATGGCCAACGCCGCGCCCGGCGCGCCCATCGCCAGCGCCGCGCAGACCGCCAGCGCCGCGAGCCGTTTTCCCATTCGTTTCATCGTATCACCTCATCACGGATTGAGCAGCCCGTCGAGCAGCCTGATGCCCTGGGTCAGCACATCGAGCGCCGTGCCCTCGTCCACCTCATTCTCCGTCCACGTCAGCGTCTTCAGCACGCCGTCCAGCACCTGCGCATCGCCCTCGCCGCCGTCGCCGTACATCGTGATAAACGTCAGCAAATCGCCGTCGCCGTAAGCCACGATGCCCACCTGCGCGCCTTCAAGCCCATAGCGCAGCGCGTCCGCTTCGCCGAGGCGCACGATCTGTCCGCCGCGCGCGATCGCTTCCTCGTCCTGCTCAAATTCGTGGATGTCGTAGATGTCCATGTCCTCCATGCGGGCGATGGCGATGCCCAAGTCGCCCGCCGGGCTTATCATCAGGAAGAAAACGCCCGTCTCTGCCATCTCGTCCGGCACGGGCCCGGCTGACCAGCCCTCCGGCATGTCGATCGAGAAGCCGTGCTCCGCAAAGCTCATCGTCTGCGAGCCCTCGAGTTTCATGGCCGCGTCCGCCTTTAAGAACCAGCGCTCCGCCTCGGCTGCGTCCTTTTTAACGCCGATGCCGTACTCGTAGCAGTCCGCCACGGCCGCCATCGCCATCTCATCGCCCTGCTCCGCAGCCTTCATGTACCACGCGAATGCCTGCGCCTCGTCCTTGTCCACGCCCGCGCCCGCTTTATAGCACGAGCCGAGGTTGTACATCGCGTCCGGCAAGCCCTGCTCCGCCGCCTGTGTGTACCAATAGACCGCCTGCTCGCCGTCCTCCTCCACGCCTTCGCCGAAGTTATAGCACACGCCGAGGTTGAACATCGCATCGACCACGCCGAGCTCCGCCGCCTGTGCGTACCAATGGACGGCCTGCTCGTCGTCCTCCTCCACGCCGTCGCCGAAGTCATAGCTCAGGCCGAGGTAGTACATCGCGTCCGGCTGACCCAGCTCCGCCGCTTTCGTGTACCAATACACGGCCTGCGCGTCGTCCTCCTCCACGCCGTCGCCGAAGTCATGGCACAGGCCGAGGTAGTACATCGCGTCCGGCTGACCCAGCTCTGCCGCCTGCGTGTACCACTCGACGGCCTGTTCTTTGTCGCACTCCACGCCCTCGCCCGTGTCGTAGCACCAGCCCAGATTGAATATCGCATCGGCGTTGCCCATCTGCGCCGCCTGCTCGAACCAGAAGACGGCCTCCTTCGCGTCCGCATCGACGCCCGTGCCGCTCAGATAGCACCTGCCGGCGCTGTTCATCGCATCGGAATGGCCGGCCATCGCCGCCGCCATGTACCACGACATGGCCTCCTGCGCGTCCTGCTCCACGCCATCGCCGAATTCATAGCACAGGCCGAGCATGTTCATGGCGTCCGCGTCGCCCAGTTTCGCCGCGCTCATGTAGCACGCGAGGGCCTGCTCCTTGTCCTGCTCCACGCCATCGCCGAAGTCATAGCACAGGCCGAGCATATACATGCCCGCCGCGCTGCCGCCGTCCGCCGCCTGCTCAAAGAGCTCGAACGCTTTCTGCGAATCCGCTTCGACGCCGATGCCGCTCATATAGCAGATGCCCAGCGCGCAGACGCCCAGCACATCGCCGCCGTCCGCGCCCGCCTCGAAGAGCTCAATGGCCCTTTTCTCGTCGGCCTCCACGCCCACGCCGTTCATATAGCAGTAGCCAAGCGCCGTCATCGCCGGGGCATTGCCGCGCTCCGCCGCCATCGTGTAGCACGCGATCGCGCGCTCCGCGTCCTGCTCGACGCCCAGGCCCGCCTCGCAGAGATAGCCCAGATTCACCATGCCGTCGGCATTGCCCTGCGCGGCGGCGGCCTCGTACCACTTCGCCGCGAGCGCGTAGTCGGCCTGTGTGCCGATGCCGTATTCATAGCACTCGCCGAGGTGAACCATCGCAATCGGGTTGCCGCCCTCCGCCGCGGCGGTGTACATCTCAAATTCGCTCTGCATGTCCGCGAGCTGCGCCTGCAATTGCGCCAGCCACGCCTCGTCCTCCGCGCAGCCGCACGCAGCCAGCGCCAGCGCGCAGAGCACCGCCGCGACCAGCATCGCCCATCTTTTCATGTGTGTTCACCGCCCTTTTCGCATTGTGCATCGCCAACATGTGTATATTTCATCATGGATACAGCATATCATACCGCGCGCCATCTTGCAAGCAAACCGCGCGATTGCGCGCAAAAAAGCGAGGCAGCGTATAGCCGCCCCGCCGTGTGTATGCGCTTGATATCACTTGCCCAGCAGCGCCGCGCCGATGATGCCCGCGTCCGCGCCCAGACGCGCCAGCTCGATGCGCGCATGCGGCATGGTCTTGTAGAAGATCAGCGGCTCGACCGCCTCGCGCACGGCGTCCAGCAGGAACTCGCCCGCCATGCTCACGCCGCCGCCCAGCACGATGACCTCCGGGTCCAGGCAGTTGATGATCGAGACGATGCCGTGCGCCAGACCCTTGACGTAGTCGGAGAACACCGCCTGCGCCGTCCTGTCGCCAGCCTTCGCGCAGTGGATGACGATCTTGGCGTTGATCTTATCCAGGTCGCCGCCGCAGGCCGTCATGATCGCGCAGGTCGGGATATCCTGCGCCGCACGCCTGGCCTCGCGGATGATGGCCGTCGCAGAGGCATAGCGCTCAAAGCAGCCCTCGTTTCCGCAGGAGCACATCTCGCCGTCCATCTTGAGGATCATGTGGCCGATCTCGCTGCCGCAGCCGTGCGCGCCGGAGAAGGGCTTGCCGTTGATGATGATGCCGCCGCCGACGCCCGTGCCCAGCGTGATGAACACGGAGGAGCTCGTGCCGGCGCTCACGCCCGCGATGGACTCGGCATAGCCCGCGACCGTCGCGTCGTTGTCCACGTAAACCGGGAGGTTGATGTGCTTCTGCATCTCCAGCACGAACGGCACCTCATGCCAACCCAGGTTCGTGCAGAACGGGATGACGCCCGTCTTGGGGTCGCAAATGCCCGGCACGCCCACGCCGATGCACGCGATGTCCTCCATCTGCGCGCCCGCGTCGGCGGTCACCTTCTTGCAAAGCTCCGCGATGTCGGCGATGATGTCCTGATACGGACGCTCGATCATCGTGGGCGTCGAGCCCTTCGAGAGGATATGACCCTGCTCGCTGACGACGCCCGCCTTGATGCCGGTGCCGCCCAAATCCACGCCAATGTACAGCATATGAAAACACCCTTTCATCGGTTTTTCTATTGTATGGAACACTTTACGAGAATTTCGCGTATGTTAAATTCGCTATCCTTCGATTTTTTCCTGCATATCGAGCTTATATTGGCGCATAAGCCGCCTGTCAAGCTCGCGCGCGGCGTTGTAGCCCTCGACCTTCAGGCGCCAGTTGCGCGCGGCGATTTCCACGATGATCGCGAGATTGCGGCCCGAGCGCACGGGCAGGTCGATCATGGGCAGCTGCACGCCGAGGATGTCGGTCGTCTTCTCCGACGAGCCGAGCCTGTCGTAATCGTGCTTGGCGTCCCAAATCGCGAGGTGGATGACGATGCTGATCGTCTTCCTGCGCTCGATGGCGCCGATGCCGAAAATCGACTTGATATCCACGATGCCGATGCCGCGCAGCTCCATGAAATCGCGCACGATCTCCGGGGCCTCGCCGCGCAGCTCATGCCCCACGCGCGCGATATCGACCACGTCGTCGGCGACGAGCTGATGGCCGCGCTTGATGAGCTCGAGCGCACATTCGCTCTTGCCGATGCCGCTCTCGCCCGTGATGAGCACGCCCACGCCGAACACGTCGACCAGCACGCCGTGGCAGGTCTGCCGCGGGGCGAGCGCGTCGGACAGATAGCGGATGGCGCTGGATGTGAAGACGCTCGTCTCCTCCTGCGTGCCGTAGACCGGGACGCCGTGCACCTGCGCCTGATGCAAAAGCGCGGGCGGGCAGCTCATGCCGCGCGCGATGACGATGCAGGGCATGCGATAGGAGAAATAGCGCTCCAGCCGCTCGCGGCGCACGTCTTCGGGCAGGCCGTTGAGAAACGCCATCTCGGTCTTGCCGATGACCTGCGGGCGCTCGTTGGCGAACACGTCAAAGTACCCGGCGAACTGCAATCCCGGGCGGCAGAGGTCGGCCTCCGGGATGGGCATGCTGCCCGGCGGCGCGGGGTTGATCGTCTCAAGCCCCAGTGCCTTTGCGAATTGCTCGGGTATGATCATCGCTGACCGCCTCCTGCGTGCGTCGTTTCATCCTCCTTATTATACAGCATACGGCGCACAAGCGCCATAGTGCGGCGGCATTTCTTCGTCAAAAACTTCACTAATTTTGCGTCAAACCCATGCAAATGTGCGGTTTTTTGCTCACTGTGCGGTGTCGGTGACGTATATCACGCTGCCGTTGAGCCCGATCTGCACGCCGAGCTGCGCGAGCGCGGCCTCCGTCAGATACGCCTCGTCCGCGTAGGCATAGACGCGGCTCGTGTCGTCCGCGAGGAACAGCACGTCGCCCAGCGCGCCCATGGCGTTCTCGCAAAGGCCGGTCTCTCCGCCGGTCATCAGCGCAATCTGCTCCTCGACGTCGCCGTCTCCCTCGAGGTCGAGCGTGAGCGTCCAGCTGCCGTCCTCGTATGCGGCGGTATAGCCCAGATGCGTCATGATGCCGCAGAGCGGATAGAGCGTGCTGCCCCTGTCGCTGCCGGTCACAAGCGCGACCTCCCTGCCGCCGATGGAGAACGTCTGCGCCTGCATATCAAACGGCGCGTTTGCCGCGTCGGGCGTGGCCGTCGGCGCGGGCGTCGGCACGGGCGTCGGCGAAGGCGTCGGGGTCGGCGTGGGCGTGGGCGTCGGGGTCGGCGTGGGCGTCGGGATGGCGATGACGTCCTCGGCGAACATGCGCGCGAGCGTCTCCTTGCCGACCTTGCCGTCGATCTTCTCAAGCTTATGCTTTCTCTGGAAGGCGTACACGGCCTTGTTGGTCATCTTGCCGAATATGCCATCGGCCTTGCCGGTCAGATACCCCAGCTCGATGAGCCGCTCCTGCAATTGGCGCACGTCCTCGCCCTCCATGCCCTTCCAGAGGATGCGCTCGCCGAGCGTGGCATGCTCCGGCACCGCGGTCGCCTCCGGCGTGCTCGTGGGCGTGGGCGTCGGTTCGGGCGTGGGCGTTGCGGTCGGCGCGGGCGACGGCGTGATCTCGTCGCCGGGCATGAACACAGCGGGCGCGCTCTCGGCCCGCGCGCATGCGGTCATCAGAATCGCCGCCGTCAGCAGCGCGGCCAGCCGTTTTGTCTTCATGATGCTGCCTCCTTGATCGGATGGGGTGGTGATGTTTTGGGGAATTGGGAGGATGCGGGGGACGGGGGACGGGGGTTACGCTTGATGCGGCTTTTGCGCTCTGAACCCGTCAGGTAACGCTGCGCTCCCTGACTACATTTTTATGTATTAGGGTTACGCTGGGCTCTGATCCGGGGAACCTTATAGTCGCGCCCTGCGGTCGCTCGTTAAGGTTCCCGACGCTCCGCCTGCCTTCATCCGCCACTGGCGGCGGCAGGCTCCGGTCCCCTTTACCCTTCTTCGCTTCGCGCCTCTTCCCCTGCTTTTCTTATATAAAGAAACGATCCATCTTCCCTTTTTCATCCATCAAAAATCCATGAATCCCGCAATCCATCGCGCCCTGCACATTCCTGGGCGTATCGTCGATGAACAGCGCGCGCCCCGGCTCGAGCCCGCACGTCTCTATCAGCGTCTCATAGATCGCCCGCTCCGGCTTCACCTGATGCACGCGGCAGGAGATCACCCCGCCGTCGAACACGTCGAACCGGTCCGCGAACTTCTCCCGCAGCCGGACATACCCCTCCTCCGGGTAATTCGACAGCAGATACAGCCGCTTGCCCGCACGACGGCACCGGGCCACGGCGCGCCAGCCCTCGTCAATCGGCGTCTTCAGCTCGATCCATCCGCGCAGCGCGTGCAGATAGTCCGCGACGTCGCCGCCGAACTCCTGCGCCAGCTTCACCGCCGCCTCGTCATACCCCATCGTCCCGCGGTCAAAGCACGGCCAATACGGTCCCCAAAACACGCGCTCCAGCATGTCCTTCTGCTTCTGTGCGTCGCCGGGAAACAGCTGCTCGATGAAGTCGTCCGGCGCGAACCGGATCAGCACATTGCCGATATCGAACACCACCGCATCCACTTTATGCCAGGGCATCGTCTCATATTCCAGATCAAAACGCAGCATATCGCTCATGGTCGTCCTCCGATTTGATGGCGTATATTTTCTATATTGTATCACAATGCGCTGGCCGCCGCAAGTTTGCCCGCGCGCAAGAGGCCGCCCTCCCTGCCTTGGGAAAACGGCCTCCTGTGTGTCATATTCGGTTGGTGCGGCCCTTCACTTCCGCCAAAGCATCGCCCTCGTGTGACCAAGCATCACACCGCATAGAGCTGCGTCGGATGTGGGTGCAGGCCCTTCCTGCTTACTGCATGAGCGCCTTGCACGCCTCGACCAGCTCGGCGTTCTCCGCGGCGGAAGCGGCCTGCTCCGGCGCGTTCGTGTTGACGTAGAGCTTGATCTTGGGCTCCGTGCCGGACGGACGGATGCAGACCCACGCGTCGCCCTCCAGCTCGAAGTAGAGCACGTCGCTCTTGGGCAGGCCCGCGGGCGTCACGTTGCCGTCGCAGTCGGTGCGCGTGCCGGCGAGGTAGTCGCGCACGGCCAGCACCTTCTTGCCCGCCAGCGTCTTGGGCGCGTCGGCGCGCAGGCCCTTCATGATGCTCTGCATCTTGGCGACGCCGTCCTTGCCCGGCAGCGTCACGGACACGACCTTCTCGACGTAGTAGCCGTAGGTCTTGTAGATCTCCTGCAGGATGTCGTAGAGCGTCTTGCCCTGCGTCTTGGCCCACGCGGCGGCCTCGGCGATGAGCAGCGAGGCGTTGACGCCGTCCTTGTCGCGCACGAACGTGCTGGACAGGAAGCCGTAGCTCTCCTCGAAGCCGAAGACGAACGTGCGGTCGCCCTTGTCCTGGAACTGCTGAATCTTCTCGGCGATCCACTTGAAGCCCGTCAGCGTGTCAAAGCAGACGAGGCCGAAGCTCTTGGCGATCTTGCGCGCCAGCTCGGTGGAGACGACGGACTTGACGACCGCGCCGTCCGCCGGGATGGTGCCAAGGGACTCGCGGCTCTTGAGGATGTAGTACAGCAGCGTGCAGCCGATCTGGTTGCCCGTCATCAGGTAGTACTTGCCCTCGTCATCCTTGACGGCGATGCCCACGCGGTCGCAGTCCGGATCGGTGCCGAAGATGCAGTCCGCGCCGACCTCGTCGGCCAGCTTCATCGCCATCGCGAACGCCGCCGGGTCCTCCGGGTTCGGGACCTTGATGGTGGAGAAGTTCGGGTCGGGGAGCTCCTGCTCCTTGACGATGTAGACGTTCTCAATGCCGATCTCCTTGAGGATGCGGCGAACCGGCTTGTTGCCCGAGCCGTGGAGCGGCGTGTAGACGATCTTGAGCTCCTTGCCCGCCGTCTGCATCAGCTCCGGCTGCACGGACAGGGTCTTGACATCGGCGATATAGTCGTCATCAACCTCAGCCTTGCCGATGATCTTGAGGAGACCGGACTCGAGCGCCTTCGCCTCGTCCATCTCGACCGCGTCCTGATAGCGGTTGGCGCGGATCTTGGCGAGCACCTGGTCGGCGTACTCCGGCGGCATCTGCGCGCCGTCCTCCCAGTAGACCTTGTAGCCGTTGTACTGCGGCGGGTTGTGGCTCGCGGTGATGACGATGCCGGCGATGGCGTGCAGATGGCGCACGGCGTAGGAGAGCACCGGCACCGGGCGCAGCTCGTCAAACAGATAGGTCTTGATGCCCTCGTTGCACAGCACGAGCGCGCTGGCCTTGGCAAACTCCGGGCTCATGCGGCGGGAGTCATACGCGATGACCACGCCGCGCTCGCGATACGCCGGGTCCTGGCTGTTGATGTAGTCGGCAAAGCCCTTGGTCGCCCTGCGCACGTTGTACAGGTTCATGCGGTTGGTGCCCGCGCCGAGCACGCCGCGCATGCCCGCCGTGCCGAAGGACAGCTCGGTGTAGAAGCGATCCTCGATCTCCTTCTCGTTGCCCTCGAGCGCCTTGAGCTCCTCAACCGTCGCCTGATCGTCCGCGAAGTCGCGCAGCCAGGACTCGTAAGCCTCACGATATGTCATGGTCATCATTCCTCCATCCTGAGATTCACACACTGTGACAAGTGTGTTTTTTTCAATTATAATGCAAACCGCACCATTTTGAAAGAGGGATATGGGTTAATTTTTTGCCTTTTTGGTTTTTTTACGTCCTTTTTCCGTCGTGTATTATTGTCTCTTGCGCATCGGCCCGGTTTGCATTATAATATGTAGACCAAAGATTGACAAGGAGGAGCCTATGAACACCACATGGGATTTGACCGTATTCTACGAGAGCTTTGACGACCCGAAATTCAAGGCCGATCTCGCCTCCCTGCCCGCGAAGGCCGATGAGCTGACGAAGGCTGCCGCCGCCGTGTGCGATGCCGCGAGCCTTGAGCACGTCATCGCGCTCATCGAGGCGCTGCCGATCGACCGTCTGGGCCAGATGATCCAGCTTCACCTCTCCGCCGACGCCGACGACGCGAAGGCCAACGCCGCCCTGCCCCAGCTCATGCGCGCGAGCGTGGCATTCGGCATGGCGATGAGCACACTGACCCGCTCCGTCGCCAAGCTCGACAACCTCGACGCGATCATCGACAGCAGCGAAGTGCTCAAGAAGAACGCCTTCGCCCTGCGTGAGATGAAGGACAGCGCCAAGCACAAGCTCCCCGAGCAGCTCGAGGGCCCGATCCTCAAGATGCAGCTCTCCGGCGGCGAGGCGTTCTCCCAGCTGCGCGACAAGCTGACCGCCACCGTGACGGCCAACTATCGCGGCGAGGAGATTCCGCTCTCCGCCGTGCGCGCGCTGGCCTATGACGCCGACCCCGCCGTGCGCCGCGAGGCTTACGAGGCCGAGCTCGCCTGCTACAAGAAGATCGACACCGCCATGGCCGCGTGCCTGAACAACATCAAGGCCGAGGGCGAGACCATCGCCGCGCTCCGCGGCTACGACGGCATCCTGAGCATGACGCTCGACGAGGCCCGCATGGAGCGCGCGACCATCGACGCCATGTTCAGCGCGATTTCCGAGGTGCTGCCCGATCTGCGCAAGTATTTCAAGGCCAAGGCCAAGCTGCTGGGCCACGAGAACGGCCTGCCGTTCTACGATCTGTTCGCCCCGGTCGGCGAGGACACCAAGACCTACACCGTCGAGGAAGCCCGCGACATGCTGGTGAAAATCTTCACCGACTTCAGCCCGGCGATGGGCGCCATGATGGCCGAGGCGTTTGACAACCGCTGGATCGACTTCTATCCGCGCAACGGCAAGTCCGGCGGCGCGTTCTGCTCCGGCTGCCATGAGATGGACATCAGCCGCATCCTCACCAACTTCGGCGGCAGCCTCTCCGATGTCAGCACGCTGGCGCACGAGCTGGGCCACGCCTTCAACAACCGCATGCTCTGCCGCAAGCCGCTGCTGATGATCGAGACGCCGATGCCGCTGGCCGAGACCGCGTCCACGTTCAACGAGGTGCTGCTGGCGGGCGTGCTGGCCGAAGGCGCGACCGAGGCCGAGGAGCTGCGCCTGCTGGATGCGAACCTCGTGGAGAACACGCAGACCATGGTCGATATCTTCTCGCGCTACCTGTTCGAGACGGCCGTCGTCGCGGCGCAGGCGGATCACCCGCTCTCCGTAGACGAGCTGAACGCCGCCATGCTCGACGCGCAGGACAAGACCTACGGCGACGGCCTCGACCCCGAGGTGCGCCATCCGTACATGTGGGCCTGCAAGAGCCACTACTATTACTGCGGCCATCACTTCTATAACTTCCCGTATGCGTTCGGCAACCTGTTCGCGCACGGCCTGTACGCCCGCTACAAGAAGGAGGGCAAGTCCTTCGTGCCGCAGTACGAGGATCTGCTGTCCCGCTTCGGCAGCGACCGCGTGGAGAACATCGCCGCGTCCGCCGGCATCGACGTGCGCAGCCCCGAGTTCTGGCGCGACGCCTGCGAGACGGTCGCCGCGGAAGCCCGCCGCTTCGCCGAGCTGGCCGAGCACGCCATGAAGCGCTGACCGCCTGACCACACGCTTGCATTTTCTCCCCGCTTTGTGCTATACTGTACATCGCAGGATCACAGAGCGGGGAGGTGCAGGCATGGCGCGCGCAAAGGGCATCAAAACCATGGCGCAGAACAAGAAGGCGTTCCACGACTATTTTGTCGAGGAGCGCATCGAGTGCGGCATGGAGCTCAAGGGCACCGAGGTCAAGAGCATGCGCCAGGGCCGCATGAACCTCAAGGAGTCCTTCGCCATCGTCAAGGACGGCGAGGTGCTCGTCTGCGGCATGCACATCAGCCCCTACGACCACGGCAACATCTTCAACACCGATCCGCTGCGCCAGAAGAAGCTGCTGCTCCACAAGAGCCAGATCCGCCATCTCGCGCAGGAGGCGGGCAAGATGGGCTATTCGCTCATTCCGCTGTCCGTCTATCTCAAGGACGGGCGCTTCAAGATGGAGCTGGGGCTTTGCAAGGGCAAGAAGCTGCACGATAAGCGCGACGCCATCGCCGAGCGCGACGCCAAGCGCGAGATCGAGCGCGCACTGCGCAGCCGCAACCGCGGAGAGTGATCCGCACATGCGCCGCCTTCCGCATATATATAAGAAGGCACACCGCACACACGCAATGTCAGTTATCCTAAGCTGGTGCGCATCCAAATTCCGCAAGGTTTCGGGTTGTCAAAGCGAGGCAATCGAGCCGCAAAGCCGCGCATATCGCATGCGCAAAGGCCGCGCGCTCGTGTGACCAAGCAGCGACTACCTGCAAACTCGCGTCGGAAATGGGTGCAGGCACAGCCCTTCGCGGCCCCGGCTTCAAGCAAAGCCGCGAGCTGCGAGCACACCGGCACCGGCCCCCTGCTCCGCATCGTCGGAAGCGGGTATGGGCACTGCCCATGGGGGTGTACTGGTTTCGACGGGATTGTGGGCGGTCGGGTAAGCGAGCCGTGGCCCCGAGCCACGTTAAAATCGGGAAATTAAAATTAACTGACAATAGCGAATACGCTTTCGCGGCCTAATTAGGC
>CALVTQ010000136.1 GCA_944362695.1 uncultured Clostridia bacterium | reverse complement strand
TTCTCCTACATTTTCACAACAGGAGCCCGGAGTTGGTTCGTGGATGTCATGCCCCCGTCTTTGACGCCAGGGGACGGCAGAAGCGCGTCACAGGGCACCGACCTACCCGAGCGGTGGGTGAAAAATGACGGCAGCGGCACTTTGGGATTTTTTGAAACGATGAGCGCAGTTCGAGGTTTCGGGCTGCGTTTTTTGTAAGCAGGTGAAAAAAAGGCCTTCCCGAATATCGGGAAAGCCGAATATGGCCGCACGATGTCAGCGGTTCGTCGCGCCGCCGGTTTTGGAAAGGGCCAGCGCGCCGTCGGTCATCTGTTTGGTGCCGTCGGAAAAGAGCCAGATGGCCTCCACGCCGTCAAGCGACTCGACAAAGGCGCGGGATTCCTCGTAAGGCATCAGGAACGCCGCTGTGGAGAGCAGATCGGCAAAGGCGGAATCTTCGGTGATGATGGAGACGGAGCGGAAGTGATCGGCGGGCATCAGCGTGTCCGGGTCGATCAGGTGATGATAGCGCTTGCCGTCCACGGTGTAATAGCGCTGATAATCGCCTGAGGTCACCACGGAGATGTCGCGCAGGAACAGCGTCTCGACGTAATCTGTGAGGCCCAGCACCTCGCCGTCCGGGTCCTGGATGCCCACGCCCCAAGCCGTGCGCCCATCCTGCGGACGATTGCCGCAGCGCACGTTGCCGCCCGCGCTCAAGAGGAACGAGGGCATGTCACCCGCGAGCAGGATTTGGGCGACAATTTCGGTGGCGTAGCCCTTGGCGACGGCGCCCACGTCGAGCTTCATTTCGGGATCGGCATAGTAAACCGTCGTGTTTTCGGAATCGAGAATCAGGTCATCGAGATTCACATGTTCGTTTGCCGCTTTGAGATCATCCATCGGCGGAAGCTGGGCGTGCTCGGGATCGGCCAGGCCCGCCTCGCGATAATCATGCCAGATGGAGAGCACGCTGCCCATCGCCACGTTCGTCTGCTCCATCGCCACTTCGTATTGCGATTTGCAGAACGTGAGCATGGCAAAGAGGATGGGATCGACCTGAACAGGCTCCTTTGCCGCGCGCTGGTTGAGCGTGTAGATGCTGATGATGCCCTCATCCTCATAGCTGTGATAGGCATCAAACATCTTGTGCATTTGAAGGAACATATCATGCACCACGGCAGACCATTTGTCAAACGTCTCCTGGCTGTCGGCATAGGCCAGCAGCTGGATGACGGTATCGAACGAATCCATATACACGGCGCTGAATCGCTCCATCTGCGCCGACACGGGCACAGAGAAGAGCGCGAGCAGCGCGCCAAGAAGCAGGATTGCAGCCAGTTTCTTCATATCGGGAAGACCTCCATAAGCCTTAGATTGATTTATTATAGCAGAAAAGAGCGACATTCACAAGGCACGCCGCGATGGAAATGACAAGCAGACGACGCGCCGATGACAGGCATTGACAGGGAAATGACATTTACAAATTCCGTGCAGATATGTTACAATGCCATTGCTTTTGCAGCGCACAGCCGCCGCATAAGCCCGATCACGCAGGAAAGGAAAGAGGGAATGAAGAACATGCGCTTTATGAGGATGCTGACGCTGGCGCTTGTGACCGTCATGCTACTTTTGACCAGCGCCGCCGCGGACGACGGCGTCGTGGAAGGCACGACGGTTTCAGGCACGGTGCGGGTGTATCTATCCTCAATCGGCTCCAATTCTTCGGCCGACGTGACGGTCTGCGGCAGCTATTCCATCGACGGCGACACGAGCCGCGCACTGTCAAGGGGTACGCAGCTGCACATCGCCAACAGCGGCGGCACGCTCGTCATGTCCGCGAACGGCCAGACCACCACGATGGGCAGCCGCTTCAAGCTCCGCCGCCATCAGACGAGCGGCGAAAACGGCGTGCGCATCGCGCAGGCGAGAAAGCCGGACAACCTGTATCCCGGCGACATCGAATTCATCGCCAAGGGCGGCAATCTTCAGATCATCGTCCACGTCTACATGGAGGATTACATGCTCGGCGTGCTGCCCTATGAGATGGACAACTCCTTCCCGCTGGAGGCGCTCAAGGCCCAGGCCGTCGCCGCGCGGACGTATGCGCTCAAGAAGATGAGCGCGCAGGCCTCGACATATGACGTCGTGGACACCACGAGCGACCAGGTCTACAACGGCACGCCCGCGGGCAACGCGCGATGCGTCCAGGCCGTGCAGGAGACAAACGGCATCGTCGGCACGGTGAACGGCGCGTACATGGCCAGCTACTACACCGCGTCAAACGGCGGCCAGACCGAGTCCGTCGCCAACGCGTGGGGCAGCGGCTCCTATCCGTATCTGCAGCTCAAGGACGATCCGTACGACCTGCGCAACAGTGCGTCCATCGCCAAGTCTGTGACGTTCTACTCCAACGGCACGACGAGCGTGAGCGCGCTCACCGAGCTGCTGCGCACCGAGGCCGCAAGCGCGCTGGGCGTGGGCTATGTGCAGATCAACGCGATCACGAACGTCACGGTGCATACACCCAAATACGACGAGCCATCGCGCGTCTACAAAAAGGTAGACGTCACGATGGATATCGCGGATTACGGCACGGTGACCGTCACGCTTGACTACTTTGAACAGGTCGAGCGGCTCTGCTCGATGTCCATCAACGTCCTGAAGAACGAAACGCTCTCCGTCACGGAGGTCGTCGGCGGCTTCAAGCTGACGGCGCGGCGCTTTGGTCACGGCGTGGGCCTGAGCCAGCGCGGCGCGCAGCAGATGGCCAAGGAGGGCCAGACCTACGATCAGATCCTCGATTTTTACTATCCCGGCCTCGTGCGCACGCGCTACACGATGACCCGCACGATCCTGCCAAGCATGGACGGCACCGCCTCCGCGCCGCAGGAGCCCGTCAGCGACGCGACGACCGCCGTTGTGCGCCTGAACAACCCGCTCGACAGCCTGAATCTGCGCAAGGGTCAGGGCACGGACACGGCAATTCTCGCGCTCATCCCGCACGGCACGCAGGTCACGCTGCTCGAGCGGTTGGGCGAGTGGAGCCGCGTGCAGTACGGCACGCTCAGCGGCTACGTCTCCACGCAGTACCTCATCGTGCATGAGGATGTCGTCGATGAGACGCCGGGTGGCGTGGTGAGCCGCGGCACGGCGACCGTCGCGCTCGCGGACGAGAGCCAGACGCTCAATCTGCGCGCCTCCCCGACGGTCAACTCCGCCTCGATCCCGCGTCTGCGCCACGGCACGGTGCTCACCGTTATCGAACGCTATGATAGCTGGACATACGTGCAGTACGGCACGCTCAGCGGCTATGTTTCCAACGATTACATCGTCTACGATGCGGGCGGCAGCGCTGCGCAGCAGCCGGAGACGACGCCTGAACCCACCGTGACCAGCAAGACGGCCATCGTCCTGCCCAGCGACGGGCTCAATCTGCGCGCCAAGGCGAGCCGCACGTCCGGCGTCATCATGACACTGCCGCAGGGCACGATGCTCACGGTGCGCGGCGAGCTGCAGGAGGGCGATATGCTGCCCGTGGCGCTGGGTAATCTCGAGGGCTACGTCGCCAACGAGTACGTCTACGTGACCGATCTGGCGACGCCCGAACCGACGCCGACGCCGACTATCGAGCCTCAGCCGCAGATCCCGACTGTGGACGGCAGGCAGGCGACCGTCATCGCGCCCAGGGGCCTCAACCTTCGCATGGAGCCCGACACGGGCAGCGGCCTGCTGACCACGATGCTCTACGGCGAGACCTGCACGGTCACGGGCGACCCTGTGAACGGATTCTATCCGGTGCGCTACGGTTCGCTCGGCGGCTATGCCAGCGCGGATTACCTGTCCGTCGAGGGCGAACCGGCAAGCACGCCTGCGCCCGTGGTCACGCCCGAACCGACGGCCACCCCTGAGCCGACCGCCATTCCCGAGGCCTCCGGTCCCGTCAGCGGGCGCACCGGCACGGTTGTCGCGCCGAGCGGCCTCAACCTTCGCGCAGATTCCTCGACGTACTCCGACGTAATCGCGACGCTGGGCTACGGCGTCGAGGTCGTGGTGACGGGTGAGTGGATCGACGGGTATTACCCGGTGCGTGTGGGCACGCTCAGCGGCTACGTCAGCGCGGATTACATCAGCTTCACCACAAACGCGGTCAGTCAGGCCACGCCGACACCCGCGCCGCAGCAGAGCGCATCGTCCAGCGATGGTCAATACCGCGTGGTTGTGGACAGCGACAACGGCCTGAACATGCGTGCGCAGCCCAACACGAACAGCGAAGTCGTGTATGTTCTGCCCTACGGCATGGTGCTCACGGTGACCGGCGAGGCCGAGAACGGCTTCCTTCAGGTCGAGTGGGCGGGCTATCACGGCTATGTAAGCGGCGAGTTCGTCACGCCCTTTGGCGCGGCGGGCAGCTGATCCGTCATCAAGAATACAGGATGGACCGGTTTCTGCGAGCGCGGAGACCGGTCTGTCTGGCGTAAAATCGTCATACGGAGGAATATATGCAGCGCAATATCGACGAACTCATGCGCGAAGGCGAGCGGCTGGACGACCTGCAGCGCGGCGGTCTGCGCATTTTGCAGCGGCCGGGCGGCTTTCGTTTCGGCACGGACGCCGTGCTTCTGGCGGATTTTGCGGCGAACAAACCCGCATCGCGTATTGCCGACATCGGCACGGGCACGGGTGTTCTGCCGCTGCTGCTTTCCGCGCGCATGCCCGAGGCGGCGTTTGACGCGTTCGAGATTCAGGAAGACGTTGCGGACATGGCCCGGCGCAGTGTGCAGCTCAACGCGCTGGAAGGCCGCATCCGTGTGCACAGCGCCGACTGCCGCGACGCCGCGCGCATCATCGGCCACGAGGGCTGTGATCTCGTCGTGACCAACCCGCCGTACACCGCACAGGGCGCAGGGCTCGTCAGCCCCAAGGAGGCGAAGGCCGTCTCCCGCAGCGACTCGGACTGCACGCTCGAGGAATGGATCGCTGCATGCGCGAAGCTCGTGCGCTTCGGTGGGCGGCTGTGCTGCGTGTTTCCTGCACCGAGGTTTTTGCAGCTTTGCGACGCCATGCGTACTGCACGGATCGAGCCCAAACGCGTGCGCTTCGTCGTCGCCAAGGCGGAAAGCGCACCCAAACTGGTGCTCACCGAGGGCGTCAAGGGCGGCAAACCGGGGCTTCGTGTGATGCCGATGCTCATCACGCGCGACGAGGCGGGCAATTTCACACCGGAGATGTGCAGGATTTACGGCGAGGAAGCGTAATCACGACAGGTCGAATCGCCTGCGGTTTTCACGCGCGCACAGCAGCGCCAGCGCATAGGACATAAGGCACGAGATCAGCACGAGCAGCGATGGCCAGACGATATACAGCACCATGAGCAGGAACGCGCAGAGCAGATGCCTCCGAAGCTTGACCGGCGAGAGCGCGAGCGCACGGATGCGCGCCCACGAAAACGGGCTGCGCTGGCGCTTGGCATGGCGGGCCATCTCGGCGTCGGTCGCGGGATGGATGCGCCCGGCAATGCGCGCGAGCTGGTGGCCGTCGATCAGGCGAACGGGCGGCTCCATCCACTCTCCGGCGCGCGTAGCCGCTGGGGAGACGCCACCCGTGCTGACGATGACGCATTTGTCAAGCCCGGCCTCGATGCGCGCGCGATGGGCCGCAAGCACGTCGCCCTCGCCGACGGACGAGCCCTGCATGCACTGTGCGCAGCGGACGAGCCACGTCTCGCCGCCGTAGCGCATGGCGCAGTCGGAAATCCGTTCGGCGTCCAGCGTATCGCACAGGAGCGCGCAGACCGCAGCGCTCGCGCGGCCCGTCGGCATCTCGATCAGCTCGGATATCGCGATCATGCCGCCCGCGCGTTCGCGCAGGATGCGGTCGCGTGCGGACAGCGTGCGCCGCTCGATCAGGCCGATGCACAACAGCACGAGCACAAAAAGCGCGCTGCCCGCGATGATGCTGGGCATGCCGCTGTTCCAGAGGGCGAAAAAATACGCCACGCACGCGGCAAACGTGAAAATGCGTACGGCGGCATGGTCGAGCGCCGAGGCGACTGCGTTCTTCGTGTCAAACGGTGCGTTCATGTCAATTCCCCCAAATCCATCATCCGGGATACGACCAGTTTTCCCAGATATTTGAGATTCTAACCCTTTTCCTCTTTCGAAAAGGCGGCGGATTTGATATAATAAGTCGATGTATGCGCTAATCGGAATGAAAGGGCTGTGACGATGCGGAATATCGCGCTGATGGGCGGAAGCTTCAATCCCATACACTGCGGGCATATCGCCCTTGCGCGCCACGCGCTTGAAAATGGCAGGGCGGAGAAGGTCGTATTCCTTCCGACAGGCAATCCGCCGCACAAACGCGACGAGCTCGCTGACAAGCTCGACCGCCTGGCGATGGTGCAGCTGGCCATCGAGGGCGAAGCAAACATGGAGGTCAGCCGCGAGGAAATCGACCGCGAGGGCGTGATCTACACGGTGGACACGCTGCGCAGGCTGCGCGAGGCGACGCCGGACGCGCGGTTCGTTTATCTGATCGGGCTGGACACACTCAAGGTGCTGCACACGTGGAAAAACGCCGAGACGGTCGTCACGCTGTGCGATTTTCTGGTGATGCTGCGCGGCGGCGAGCCGGATGACGAGGCTGAAGCAAACGCGCTGATCGAAAGCTGGCGCGAAAAGGGCGCGCGCATCGAGCAGCTCGATGCGCCGGAGGTCGATATTTCGTCGACCGATGTCCGCGACCGCGTGCGCATCGGCTTGCCGATTGACGGCCTCGTGCCGCCCAAGGTCAGGGAATACATCGAGACACATCAACTCTACTGCGCGAGCCGGCGGGGGAGCGATATGAAGCGGGAGAAGATGGAATACAGGCTGAAAAAGACACTGGACAGCCAGCGGTTTATTCACACGCTGGGCGTTGAGCAGACGGCGCGGCGCATGGCCGTGATCTTCGGCGAGGACGAGGAGAAGGCTGCGCTCGCGGGGCTTCTGCACGATTGCGCGAAGTGCATGCCGCTCTCGCAAATGCTCAAAGCGGCCAAGGACATCCCCGTCGATCCCGTGATGAAGGAGAGCAAGGCGCTGATGCATGCGCTGGCCGGGCGCTGCGTGGCCGAGACGGTCTACGGCGTCAAGGACGAGGATGTCTTAAACGCCATCCGCTGGCACACGACGGGCCACGGCAACATGACGCGGCTGGAAAAGATCATCTATCTGGCCGATATGATCGAGCCCAACCGCAAGCCGTATCCCGGCCTCGACCATCTGCGCAAGCTCTGCATGCTCGATCTGGATCAGGCGATGCACGAGGCGCTGCGCATGAGTCTGGAGCACGTGCAGGAGCAGGGCAAGACGCTGCATCCCGACACGCTCGCGGCGCTTGAAAGCTATGAACACAACAATCAATAAGTGATCACATATCAGGAGGAATATTATGGATCAGAAGACGATTGCGCTGGCTGCGGCCAAGGCGATGGACGCCAAGCGCGGCAAGGACATCATCGCGCTCAACGTTTCGGAGATGACGGTCATCACCGATTACATGGTCATCGGCTCGGGCCGCTCCGTACCGCAGGTCAAGGCGCTGGCCGAGAACGTGGAGGAGGAGCTCGCCAAGCTCGACGTGTTCGCCAAGCGCCGCGAGGGCATGAGCGAGGGCCGTTGGTGCGTGCTGGATTACGGCGATGTGATGGTGCACATCTTCCACGAGCAGGACCGCGAGTATTACCAGCTCGAACGCCTCTGGACGAACGGCCAGAACGAGCTTGAGCTCAATTTCGACGCGCCCGAGCAGGCGTAACGCGCGCTGCCATTCGGGAGGTTTCTTTCGATGATGAAGAAGAGAGACGCCGTGCTGATTGCCTGCGTGCTGATCGCGGCGCTGGCGCTCATGCTCGTATCGCGCATGATGCCCAAGACGGATATCACACAAAAGACAGCCGACGTGACGCTCGCGCCCGACGCCGTGGAGTATCTGGACGAAACGCCGTCGCCGACCGTCGAACCGACCGTTGAGCCGACTGCCGTGCCGGCCGCGGAACCCACTGCTGAGCCGGCCGCCGAACCGACCGTTGAGCCGACTGCCGTGCCGACAGCAGAGGTCACCACCGCGCCGACTGTTGAGCCGACTGCCGAACCGGCGAAGGCCTCCGAGCAGAGCAGTGCCTCCGCGATGGTTGGCCCGATGCCCAGGCCGCAGACGCAGGAGGTCAAGGGTCACGTCATCCTTACCGTCGGAGGCCGTCAATACGGCGACCCGATCCCGATGGACCGCGACAAGATCATCACGATCAAACAGGAAGACGGCAAAGTCAACAAGGTGCATATCACGCCGGACAGCGTGTACATGGAATCCTCGACGTGCGAGAATCAGGACTGCGTCGGGCAGGGCGAGGTCACGCTTGACAACTACACGACCCGCATCCTGAGCTCGTTTGTCATATGCCTGCCCAACGAGGTCACGATCGAACTGGTTCCCGCCGATTAAACTGGAGGCGAGCGCATGCGCAGAAGTTCCGCGCAAAGGATAGCCCTTTCGGGGCTTTTGACCAGCCTGATGCTGGTTTTCGGCCTGATCGAACGGCAATTCCCGATCACGGCCGCCGTGCCCGGCGTCAAACTGGGTCTGGCCAACTCCGTGCTGCTGTACAGCCTGTACATGCTGGATATCCGCCAGACCGTCGTGCTGATGCTGCTCAAGGCGCTGATGAGCTGGCTGATCTACACGAACATGAACGCCATGTTCTACTCGCTGGCGGGCGGTGCACTGTCCGTGCTGGCGATGGTGCTCTTAAGCCGCGCAAAGGGCGTGAGCATACTCGGTGTGAGCGCGATGGGCGCGGTGTTCTTCAACGTCGGCCAGATTCTCATGGCCGTGGTGATGCTCGGCACATGGCAGCTGCTCGTGTCGTATCTGCCGATCCTGATGGTCTCCGGCGTAATCACCGGCATCCTGACCGGCATCGTGGCGCAGATGGTCATCAAGCATCTGAAGACGCTGAACGCAGTCAGACGATAAAAAACGCATAAGCAAAGCCCGTCGGGGAAGATTCTCCGGCGGGCTGTTTGTATGGCGTTTGGATCAGAATTCCTTGTTTTCGTAGCGGCGGCACCATGTGTATTTGCTGATGGCGCTGCGCTGGGCGGTGATGCCGCTGAGCACGGACTGGATGTACGTCGGCAGGAACTCGTCGAACTTGACCTCCAGAATCTCGATCGGGTCATCGAAGACGGGATAGGTCGGCAAATCGGGGTTAAACATATCCGTGCTGTACAGGCCGGTGCGCAGCATCTTGTCAAACGTGATGCGCACCTCCTCGGCGGGGTGGATGTACGCCTCGCGGATGTAATCGACGATGACCACAGGGCGCAGAAGGCGCGTCTTCATCTCGCGATAGACGTCGTGCAGAAGCGGATGGCGCATGCGCTGCAATCCCTCGGGGTCGCCCGCGATGAGCTGATCGGCGAGGTCGCGGGGGATCGTTACGGACTGCTTGGAGATCAGGTCGCCGTATTTGCTCTTACATTCGAGCTTGATGACCTTGTCGGAGTGGTTGTAGATGCGGATGCGATACTTCTTGCGGTTGCCCACACCCGCGACCTTCTCCTGAAGCGCGTCATCGTCAATCGTGTCAAAATACAGCGAGCGGATGTGATATTCGTTGTTCTCGTCGCCGAAGGGGTCGCGCTGCAGCAGAGGGCTCAAAACGCTGCGCAGAACGGTCAGCTCTGCGGGCGTGATGTGATACTTGAGCTCGTGCCGCAGCGGGATGTTGCGGATGGTCGGCATAGCTTGCTCCTTCCTCGCGGGGAGGCGGGATCAGTTGCCCGCCTCGGACTGGCAGGCGATCAGCGTCGCGCTGTGCACGCCCTCGGTATCCAGCAGCTTGTTGACGATGTCAAAACGCTCGCGCAGCTGCACCTCGACGGTCAGCTCCACGCCGCCGGGGGTCACGGTCTTGCTGCGCAGGCGCTGCACCTTGATGCGGCGCACGAAGTCCATCACGTCGTTCTCGGCCTCGGGATCGTAGTGCGTGACCAGCAGGAACGTGTTGGGCGAGCGCAGGCGGAAGAACGCCATCACCAGCATCGCAACGGAAATGCCTGCCACGACGACCAGCGCGATCGTGTACAGCTCCGCGCCCAGCAGGATGCCCATCGTCAGGCTCCAGAACATGTACGCGGTGTCCAGCGGGTCCTTGACCGCCGTGCGGAAGCGGACGATGGACAGCGCGCCGACCATGCCCATCGACAGCGCGATGTTCGATTTGATACACATGACGACCGGCGTGGTGATCATACAGAGCATGATGAGCGTCGTGGCGAACGACGGGGAATAGAGCACACCACGGAACGCCTTGCGATACACCAGCGCGATGATCAGGCCGACGACAAAGCCCATCGCCAACGCCAGAATCATCTTCATTGGCGTCAGACTCGCCATTTGCTGTGCAAACCACTCGTTTACGTTTGCATCGTTGATGATGTTGTTCATGATCGTTTCCTCCAAATATGTTTCAAATAATGGATTACTGATACTGCTCTGGGATCACCGGACACGGGCCGAAGTAGGAGATCATCTCCTCGTCGCTCAAGCCGAACGTATCCTTGATGTCCACCCAGACGAAATAGGGCCGGCGATTCATGACGCGGATGGCGCGCTCGCAGCGGGATACCCAGTAGTTATACGCGCCGGCGGGGTTCTTGGGCTGATCCAGGCTGACCTTCGCGGGCATTTCGGCGGCCCAGCGCTCAAAGTGCATCTGCATCTCCGGCTTGATCTGCGTGGTCATCTTCATGAACAGATTGACCATGTACTCGGTTGTGAGCACGCTATTGAACAGCTCGGCATAGCGCTTGAGGAATTTATCGCGATACTGCGGCACCTGCACCAGCTTGCTGACAAACAGGTTTGATTTGATGTTGTAAGTGCCCATGCCGCCTTCGTCGAGGAAGTAGCCCACGGCAGCTCGCGGGTATTCCTTGCCGCGCTCTGTGTAGGAGGCGCTGAACAGACCCCAGTCAAGGTCATAGAGCAGATAACGCCATTTGCCGTCACCGGATTTGGCGTTGCGGTAGTAACGGATGTTGCCCGGGTCGGAGTTGCCGAAGAACGATTCGAAGATGAAATAATCGAACATGTTGTCGATATCGAAATTCGCCTCGACCTCGGCCAGAAGCTCGGGGTCCTCGTTGAGGTCGCTTTCCTTGACGCGCTCGTAGAGGTCGACATATTGCTTGCTGGAGCCCTGATTGATCTGCGAGGAAGACAGGCCGTCAGATTCGAGCAGGTCGATGTCCTCGGGATTCTCCCAGCCCTCGTGCTGGGCGACCATGTTGACGCCCGCGCGCTCGCGCATGTTGTAATGGCCCCAGTATTCGCCGTTGATGTAGAGGATGACGGGCTTCCACGCCTGATTGGCGACCGTGCTGCCGGACTGATCGACGATGCGCGCCATCATGCCGTCGAGCACACGGGTGAACTTGCCGTCCTGTCCGCCGTTGCGCAGCACGAAGCTGGCGTAGCTGGTATAGGGACGCTCGTCAAAGAGCGCGTAATCAAACGAGCCCTTGCCGAACTGGCTGTCGGCCTTGATATACAGGCTCTTTTGCGGCATATCCAGCGAGAACTGGCCCATGACGCGGAAGCTGACACCCTGCGAGAACTGGTTGACGCCGTTTTCGTCGATGTATTCCACCCAGCCGGTGAACCAGTTCTTCTGCCAGTAGGTGGCGTGATCCCACGGCGGTTCATCATTGATGATATCCACATCCGGGCCGTAGGCAAACGCTCCGTATTCCTCGTTCCAGAGGTTATCCGGGTCGGTCGTCAGATTGATGACGGGCATCGTGTGATACACGGAGATCATGTACGTCTGAGAGACGATCATCGACGGCTCGACGCCCTCGCGGAATGTCCTGGCGCGGATGACGGTGGTCTTCTCGATCTCAATGGGGTCGGTGTAGACGGGGGAGGTCTCGTCCGGATCTGAGCCGTCGAGCGTGTAGCGGACGGTCGAATTCGCCGGAACATCGATCTTCACCGCGTCCGCACCCGTGAGCGGCATGGGGAAGATGCCGCCGAGCTTGTCAAAAGACGGTGCGTCGGCATACCCGATGAAGCCGATGCCATTGTCCGAGCCGGGCGTCGGGTCGGAATAATAGAAAAGGCCGGCCTGACCGAGCGTTCTGCCATAGGACGTGTTGTCAAAGAGCTGCGGCACGGCGATTTTGTCGAGAATCTGACCCGTCGGGGTGGAGAGGCAGATCGTCTCGCCTTCCTTGGAGAGGTTATAGTTGGTGAAGTAATACGTGCCGGCTTTTGTGGTCTGCGTGGTGTCGCAGTATATGATCAGATAGCTGTTGTTTTCGAGTGTAATGTCGGGAAACTGCCATTTGCGGGGCTTTTTGATGTTATCGGACAGGCCGTAACCCTTGAGGTTGACGGCCTGTCCGCTCATGTTGTAGATTTCGATGTAGTCATAAGGGTTTTTGACGTTCGGGCCGACAATCTTCTTGTTGCCGGTCATGACTTCCGTGATGTAGAGGCCGGAGGTATTCGCCAGACACATGTTGGTATCCATTGCCACAATGCCCGCGCGCGTATTGGCCAGGCCGGGCGTGGGCTGGGTGAAGACCTTGAACGCGCCGTTTCCTTCCTCGTCGCGGCCCCACGAGGTGTCCGCCTCAAGCAGATCGTATGTCACCATGTCGATCATGCGGCCCTGCACGTCGGCGAGAATCACGGTCTCACGGTCGGAGCGCAGGCGGAAGCTCGCATGCGGCCAGCCGCCGTCGTTGCTCAGGCGATCCTTACCGGAGGCGAAGACCACGTAATACCCGCCGGGCTCGATGACGGCGCCCTGCGGGAAGCGCCACTTGATGAGCTTATCCGGGTCATCGCTGATCGCGTAATTGGACAGGTCAATCGCCTTGTCGGACGTGTTGTGCAGCTCGATCCAGTCGGGATACTCGCCGTCGTCGTCCTTGAGCGTGGTGATGGAGGATGCGCAGATCTCGTTGATGACCAGCACGCCCGGCTCGAGTACCGTCGCTGCGCGGAACTGCGCGTAGCCCTCCTGCGTGTTGGGATAGCCGGGGGAGTACTGCTCGGTGATAATGTAGTTGTTGTCGCCGATCCACGTGTAGCTCATGTTCGAGTCCATCGCCGGGATGGGCAGCTCCTCAAATGCGATGCCGTCGCTGCCGAAGAGGTAGAGCGTCTCGCCCGAGGACGTGATCTTGAACTTGGCGTGCAGCGTCTCGCCCGCGTTGTTCTGGTTGCTGTCGGAGGCGAAGACGATGATGTATTCGCCGGGGCCGAGCGTGATATCCGGGAAGATGAACGTGATCTTGTCCGGCCTGTCGCTCATGCCATAGCCCTTGAGCGCGATGGGTTCCGTGCCGGTGTTGGTCAGCTCCACCCAGTCGGGGAACGCGCCGGTCTCGTCGGGATAGGCCGAGCGGTTGGAGGACATGACCTCCGAGATGCGCAGATTCGGGTTGCCCGTGGAAGCCTGTTCCTCCTCGAGAAGCGGCGTGCCGGACACGTTGGCCGCGGGCGTCAGCGTCATCCCCGGCGCAAAAAGCACCAGCAGCACGACCGCAACGCTAAGCACGATGAGCAGCGGGAGCGTGCCGCGCTTTGGCTTCTCCCGGCGCAGCATGCGCTTGCGGCGTCTCGGATTGTTTGGATTGATTTGGTTTGAACGCATGGATGATTTCCTTTCATAGATGATGACGGCCTGCCATGCTTGCCGTACGCGCGGCCAAACGGCTGCGCAAGGATATGAACAGAGACATTATATCACAATTCTTTCACGAAAAAAAGAGAAAGTAAAACTTTCCGCGATATGCTGCGCCGTTTGCGCGCGTTTTTTGCCGCCTTGCCATACCGTCTTGCGTTTTGACATACACTAGCCCGGAACGGGAGGGATGTCCATGCGGCTTGGGGTTGTGATGATGGGCGCAGGCGCATTTGCGGCAGCGAATGCGGGCGTGATGGCCGAGCTGTCGCGGCGCAGGGTCGAGTCGTACGCCGTGTGCGGCCTGCAATTCGGCGCATGGCCCGCCGCGCTGCACATCGCCGG
>CALVTQ010000135.1 GCA_944362695.1 uncultured Clostridia bacterium | reverse complement strand
CTGTACGCGGGCGAGGTGCAGGGCGCGGGCATCGAGGACATCATGCTGCTGATGACGAAAGGAGAGAAATGCGCATGAAGGGAGTGTTTCGCCAGAGCGCGGCGGGCTTGGGAAAGGCGATGCTCGTCTACGTCGTGGTCGTCGCATTGTTCAGCGCCATGAATGCGAGCTCGTCGGTGCTGTATTTCTGGATGGCGTATGCGCTGATGGTGCCGGTGAGCCTGATGAGTCAGGACGAAATGGCCGGGTTTGACAGGCTGTGCATGATGATGCCGGTGAAGCCTGTGACGTATGTGCTGCATAAATTTCTGCTGGCATGGGCGATGATGGGCGTGGCGCTGATTGGCACGGCTGTGATGGGCGCGGTCGACGCGCAGCTGCCGATGATGCTGGCGGTATCGCTGATCACGAGCGCATTTGCCCTGACGCTGATGATGCACACGGGGTTTCACAAGGGCAGATGGGTGTATCTCGCGGCGGTGATTTTGCAGGTGGTGGTCATGTCGGCGGTGGATTCTGTGATGACGGAACTCGGGCTGACCTCTCCGGCGGCGATGAACGCCGCGATGCTGGCCGTCGCCGTGATCGTGAGCGCGGCGGCTGTGCCGACGGCGGCGCGTCTGTTTGAGCGGAGGATGACGGCGTAAGGCGTCAAATTGAATCAAAAAACAAGCTCTGCCAGGTTGACAGAGCTTGTTTGTATGTGGGGTGATGCGCGTCACTCGAGCGCGTGGTCGCAGGGCATGTCCGCGCCCGCCCAGAGCTTTTTGGCCGTCCACGGCTGATCGGGATCACGCCAGAACGGGGCGTCGGGCGAAAGGCCAAGCGGAAGGAACACGCTCTCGCAGAGATAGAGCGAGCCGGTGCTGATATAGCCCTCGGCGAGGCCGGGCTGTTCGCCGTATACGCCGGGCAGCAGCCATCCATTTTCATCGAACATCGGGCTTTTCAGCGTGCGCGCGATGACGGCGGACAGGGCGCAGCGCACCTGTGCGGGCGCGACATCTTCGGGGAGGAAGCCGGAAAGCGCGGCCTGCGCGAGCAGCTGGAACGCGCCGAAGCGGTAGGTGATCGAGCGGCCGATGATGGGATACGTGCCGTCGGGCGCGATCAGGCGCTCGAGTATGGCGGCGTAGCGGGCGGAGCGCTCCGTGAGAATGGGGAGCAGCTTGTCGTAATCGCGGCCTTTATACTCAAATGTGCGCACGACGTCCAGCAGCATCGGATGGATGACGAAGCTGTTGTAGTAATCCCAATGGAAATCGGGGCCGTCGCCGTAGAGACCGTCGCCCTTATACCAGCTTTGATGCATGTTGACGGCGTAATCGACGCGCGTCATGTCGCAGTCCGGCTCGCCGAGCACGAACAGCGCGGCCTCGACCATCGCCGAAAAGAGCAGCCAATTGCACACAAACGGCGTGAACACGCGCGTATCGCGCAGGGCCTTGGCCAGCAGGCGGCGGGTGTCATCGTCGAGGCAAGCGCCGAGCTGCCTGGGCGCGCGGACGACGCCGTGCGCGAGGAACGCCGCGTCGACCAGCGCCTGACCGTAGCCCTTGCTGAAATTCATGTAATCGGGCGAATCGGGATCGACCGCCATGCGGATGGCGCGGCGGGTCAGATCGCGGTAATGCGCCTGCGTCACGGCCTCCTCGCCGGTGAGGCCGCCCAGCTCGAGCCACGGCGCGATGCCGCAGACCGTGCGTCCGAGGGCCTCAAGATGCGTGAAGTCCGCGCGGTTGGGATGGAAAACCGTGGGCAGGTTCGCGCGGAGCTTGCCCTCGGCGAGATTGTCAAGAACGGGATCGGCAATGCGGAGCATCGCCGCGAGCCATTCGCTGCGTGTCATGCTATCGTCCTCTCTGTTTCTGCGCGTGCCGTTCGGCCCGGCCTCGCGGATGATGCTGTTCATGATAACACATGTCCACATGCTTTTCAAGCGCGGGGCGCTGCGCATGGAAAAGGGCAGACGGTTCGGCCCGCCTGCCCGGTATGGCGTGGGAATCAGCCCTTGAGGCCGGAGGTCGCGATGCCCTCGATGAAGTACTTCTGCAGGCTCAGGAACACGATGGAAACCGGCAGCAGCGAGACCAGCGAAGCCGCCATGATCAGGTGGTAATCGCTGGAATACTCCTGAATGAAGCGGCGCAGGCCGACCTGCACGGTCTTGTTGGCGTCCTGCGTCAGATAGATCATCGGGCCCATGTAGTCATTCCACGTGCCCACGAACGTGAAGATGACGAGCGTGGCGATGGCGGCCTTGGACAGCGGCGGCATGATGCGCGCCCAGATGCCGTACTCGCTCAGGCCGTCGATGCGCGCAGCCTCGCACAGGTCGGTGGGGATGCCCTGATAGAACTGGCGCATCAGGAACACGCCGAACGCGCTGAACGCCTGGAGCGCGACCATCGCCCAGAGCGTGTCATACAGGCCGACGGAGCGCATCATGATGAACTGCGGCAGCATGTAGGCCTGCCACGGCACCGCGATGGTGGAGATATAGCACAGGAAGAGCACGTCGCGGCCCTTGAAATGGAGCTTGGCGAAGGCGTACGCCGCGAAGGACGAGGTCAGCGTCTGCAGGATGGTGACGACGATGGCGATGAACGCGGTGTTCTTAAAATACGTCAGCAGCGGCACCTTTTCCCAGATGAGCTGGTAGTTTTCCCAGTGGCAGACCTCGGGAATCCAGCGGATGGAGTACTGGAAGACCTCCTGATCGAGCTTGAGCGAGGAGGAGATCATCCAAACGAAGGGAATGAGCGTGAAGATCGCGAGGCCGATGAGCACGACATACAGCAGCACGTTGCCGACGAGCTGCATGGCGGCGTTGTCCTTGCGGATCTGCTTTCCGGTGACAGTAGCTTGAGCCATGGATGAACCTCCTTTCTCAAACGTTGGCGAACTTCTTCTCGTTGGCGAACTGGATGACCGTCACGATCAGAACGAGGATGAGCAGCACCATCGAGATCGCGCTGGCGATGCCGTATTTGATCTGGTTGAACGCCACGTCGTAGATGTAGGTGACCAGCATCTTGGTCGCGCGGCCCGGGCTGCCCTCGGTCATGATGGCGACGGTATCGTAGATCTTGAAGCAGCCGATGATCAGCATGATGGAGCAGAAGAACGTCGTCGGCTTGATCTGCGGCAGGGTGACGTTGAGGAACTGCTGCCACTTATTCGCGCCGTCCACCGTCGCGGCCTCGTAAAGCTCGCGCGGGACGCCCTGCAGCGCGGCGAGGTAGATGACCATGTAATAGCCCATCGAGCGCCAGACGCTGACCAGAATGATGGCCCACATGGCCATCGTCGAGTCCGCCGTCCACGACTTGTTGAAGTTGATGCCCAGCGCCATAATCATCTGGTTGATCGGGCCGTCCTTCATCAGCATGAAATTCCAGCAGACGCAGATGGCGACCATCGAGGCGACATACGGGAAGAAGAAGACCGTGCGGAAGGCGACCGCGCCCTTGACCTTGTTGAGCGCGAGGGCCAGCGCGATGGAGCACACGAGCGTCAGCGGCACGGTGACGACCGTGTAGAACACCGTGTTCTTGAGCGCGATGCCAAGGTCCACGCGGTTGAAGAAATAGAAATAATTGCCCTCGGCCCACTTTTCGGCGACCTTCTCGACTTTGAAGATCTCCGCGAAGTTGTCAAGGCCCACCCATTTGATCGCGCTGATCGAGCCGCCGTTCCATTCCATGAAGGAAAGAAGGATGGCGCAGACGACCGGCACGAGCGTGAAGATGGCAAAGCCAAGGAAGTTGGGCGCGAGGAAGGAATAAGCGATGAGCGTGTTCTTGCGTTCGAGCCTGCTCATGCCTCTTTTGCGCCGCTTGACGGTGCTCTCGGCCATGTGAAGCTCCCCCTTTATCGTAGAGTCTGTCTATCTCACCCCGGCGAAAGGAAAAGGCGGGAGGGCGAAGGCCCTACCCGCCCGGGGGTGACTGATGTGAGAAGGATTACTCGAGCACCTCGGCGACGCGCTCGTTCATCTCCTCGATGCCCTCGGCGACGTCGATTTCGCCGGTCATGATCATGGTGTGCTCCTCGTTGAGGACGGTCTGGATCTCAGCCAGCTTCTCATGCGTGCCGATCTCGATGGAGACCTGAGTCGGGATCAGCGCGGCCTTGGAGTTCTCGTCAGCCGGGAAGCCCTCGACGGAGGCGAGCACATCGGCGACCTCAGAGGAGACCCACGCCGGACGGTTGCCGGTCGCGGCGGTCACCTGAGAGCCCTCCGGGCCGCACAGCCAGGAGATGTACTCCCAAGCCAGATCCTTGTTCTGGGAAGCCTTGTTGATCATCACGCCGGTCAGGTTGCCGAAGGAAGAGCCGGCCGGAACGTCGTCCTTATGCGGCAGAGCGGTGGTGCCCCAGTCAAAGTCGTACAGGCCTTCCTTGCGGTTGTTGATGAGGGTCGCCACATACCAGTAGCCCATGGGCATCATGGCCGTGTCGCCGGTCTGGAACGCGCCGGAGTAGTGCAGGTTCGCAGCCTTGACCTCGGTGTACGGGCGGATCGCGCCGGACGCCTCCATGCGCAGGGCCAGCTCGTAGAAGTACTGCAGATCGCTGTACTCGCCGTCCAGCAGCGTGTTCACGCCGTCGCAGACCGCGAAGTTGGCGACAGCGGACAGCCAGGTGTGGTTGTGCGCGCCGTACTTGCAGGAGCTCTTGCCGGTGATCTCGTTGGCCAGAGCCTCGTACTGCTCCCAGGTCATGTCGTTGGTCGGATACGCGATGCCGGCCTCGTCAAACAGGGTCTTGTTGTAGAACAGCACCCAGAAGTCGGAGCGGAACGGAAGCGCGTACTGCACGTCGTCCACGGCGTAGTTCGGCTCCATGCCCACGAAACCGGACATATCGAAGCCGCTGTTGGCGATGTAGTCGGTCAGCGGCTTGGCGAAGCCCTGCTGCGCCCACTTCATGACGTCCAGGTTCTCCTTGACCATGAAGATGTCGCTGGTGTCGCCGCCGGAGAGCATGGACGTGGACTTGATGCCCCAGTCCTGAGAGGCGATGTCGATGTACTCGATGGTGACGCCGGGATGGCTGGCCTCGAAGGCCTCCTTCTGGGCCTGCAGATACGCGGTGGTGCCGGCATCCTAGGCGACGATGGTCAGGGTCTTGTTCTTTGCGCGCGATTCGCTTTCGATTCGCTTACAATCCGCTTACAATTGAAGACACGAAGCGTGCCGCTGACGGGCTGACCATAATTGATCGGCTTAATTCTGTATTTATTATACATGACGCCCAAAGCCGTGTCGAGTAATTTTGCAAAAATGTTTTCGCCGCAAATGTTTTCGAAAGGGATAAATACATTATTTTGATATGATACACGCGTTTGGTTTGTGGAGAAATTGTAAGCGAAAGTTTTTCTTACAAAATTTGCTCCGGGATGTTGTTTTTTGAGGAAAATTGTGATATGCTGACCGTGAGAGGAGAAGGCGTCCTATATAAAAGGAAGGAGGCGGCGTCATGGCCGGGGAGAAGGCGACGATTTACGATGTGGCGAAGATGTCGGGCGTGTCGATTGCGACGGTGTCGCGCGTGTTGTCGGGCGGCAGCGTGTCTGCCAAGTCGCGCGCCAAGGTCGAGGAGGCCATGCGTACGCTCAATTGGGTGCCATCCGCCGCGCACAGCCACAACCAGGCCAGGGCGAGCGGCGTTCTGGCTGTCGTCGTGGGCGATATGGACAATCCGTACTGCTCGGCGCTGTGCCGGGGCGCGGAGGAGGAGGCGCACAAGCACGGCTATGCGCTGGAGCTGTTCTGTCACGACGGCTCTCGCATCACGACCGAGCAGATGATCGAGCGCCTGCTTCTGCATAAGCCCGCGGGCGTGGTCATCACGGGCGACATCGTTGAGGAGGGCACGCCGGAGCAGATTCGCGAGAAGCTGACGCGGCTGGCCCGCGAGATGCGCGTGGCGACCATCGGCCATCAGATGGAGGGCATGCCCTGCATCAACATCCGTGCGGACATCAACGCGGGCGTGTCGCTGAGCGTGATGCATCTGGTCAACATGGGGCACAGGCGCATCGCCTTCATCGGCGGCGAGGAGGGCAAGCGCTTCGCCAGCGCGCGCATACAGGCCTATCACCGGGCAATGGAGAGCATCGGCGTGCCGCAGGGCGAGCATCTGGTGTATCCCACGGGCTTCACGCCGCGATCGGGCGAGATCGGCGTGGCCCGCATGCTGGCCAGCCTCGAAGCGGACCGCCTGCCGACAGCCATCGTGACCATCAACGACGTCTGCGCGCTGGGCGTCCTGCGCCAGCTTGACCGCGCGGGCGTCCGCGTGCCGCAGGATATGGCGCTCGTCGGCTGCGACAACGTGTATTTTTCGGCGTATCTCAACCCGCCGCTGACCACGGTCGATCTGCACGCCGCAGAGCGCGGCAGGCTCGCTGTCGCGGAGCTGGTCAACGCGCTGGCGGGCGGGGAGACGGCGCTGTTTGACCATCAGCTCGACTGCGCGCTGATCGTGCGCGAGAGCTGCGGCGCGACGCTGCACGCCCAGCGGCTCGGCGAGCAGGCGGAGACCGCGCCGTAAATAATAGGAAGAAACCGCGGGGAAGCGGTCACATACGCGCACATCAAAGGAGGAATTGTCATGCTGTATCCGCAGAATAACGCGGCGCGCTCGGCGGTTGACCTGTCCGGCATCTGGCAGATCAGGCTGCACGAGGGGGACGATTGGCAGTCCGTGGCCGTGCCGGCATCCTACAACGACCAATTCGCCGACCCGGCGTTCCGCAATCACGTCGGGCTGTGCTGGTATAAGACGTCTTTCGCCGTGCCGCGCACGCTCGCGGGCCAGAGGCTGACGCTGCGCTTTGACGCGGTGACGCACGACGCGCGCGTGCTGCTCGACGGCGAGGAAATCTGTGCGCATCGCGGCGGCTTCCTGCCGTTTGAGGCGGACGTGACCGGCATATGCACGCCCGGCACGGCGCACGAGCTGGTCGTGGAGGTCGACAACCGCATCAATCATCACACGCTGCCCGTGGGCAACGAGAGCGGCACGATGTTCTTCGGCTCGGACAACCCCGGTATTCCCTCCGTCGAGGCGGGCAAGGCGCGCCAGCAGGAGCGCGGCGTCAACCTGCCGAACTTTGACTTCTTCAACTACGCGGGCATCAACCGCCCGGTCCGCCTCGTCGCCACGCCGAAGCGCTACATCGACGACGTGACGCTCGTCCCGGCCATCGACGGCACGGTGAAGTATACCGTCAGGACTGTGGGCGAGGGCGATGTGCGCGTGGAGATCGTCGACGCGCAGGGCAAGCGCGTGGGCAGCGCGCAGGGCGCGGACGGCGAGATCAGGGTCGATCAGCCGCACCTGTGGGAGCCGTACCCCGGCACGCCGTATCTGTACACCGCGCGCGTGACGTTCGGCGAGGACGTCTACGACCAGACGTTCGGCATCCGCGAGGTGAAGGTCATCGGCCATCACGTGTACATCAACGGCAAGTCGTTCCACTTCCACGGCCCGTGCAAGCACGAGGACTCGCCCTTCCACGGCCGCGGCATGGATCAGTGCCTCAACGTCACCGACATCAGCCTGTTCCACTGGCTGCACGCCAACGCCTTCCGCACGAGCCACTATCCCTATGCCGAGGAGATGTACGCGCTGTGCGACAGAGAAGGCATCGTCATCATCGACGAGACACCCGCAGTGGGCATCGGCGGCGGCCCGAACAGCAACCCGTACAAGTGGGGCCTGGGCGAATACCACGCGGAGGTGCTGCGCGCCATGATCGCGCGCGACAAGAATCACCCGTGCGTGGTCATGTGGAGCCTTGGCAACGAGCCGGACACCGAGAATTTCCCGGAGGACGCGCGCGACTACTGGAAGCGCCTGTACGCCATCGCGCACGAGGCCGACCCGCAGAACCGTCCGGTGACGCTCGTGGGCTGCCAGAACAACTACACGCGCGACCTGACGCTGCGCGAGATGGACGTGGTGAGCTTCAACCGCTACTACGGCTGGTATAACCTCTCCGGCGATTTGGAGACCGCCGCATGGGCCTTCCGTAAGGAGCTCGACTACTGGGAGGAAGTGGACAAGCCGGTCATCCTCACCGAATACGGCGCGGACACCATCGCGGGCCTGCACGGCACGGTCGCCGAGATGTTCACCGAGGAATTCCAGGTCGAATATTACAAGGCGATGAACGCGTGCCTCGACGAGCGCGATTTCGTCGTGGGCGAGATGCCGTGGAACTACGCCGACTTCGGCACGCATCAGGCCCCGATGCGCTCCGGCGGCAACCGCAAGGGTCTGTTCACGCGCGAGCGAAGGCCGAAGATGGCCGCGCATTACTTCCGCGCGCGCTGGGGCAATTTTGACAAGCCGGGCTTTGACAAATGATGCCGCAGGAGGCAGACGATGTTCAGGACGTATTTGCAGAATCACGACGTGGCCGCGCTGGTCGGGCAGAAACCCGCATGCCCGTTTGCGCGCATGGGTGAGCGGGACAAATGGGACGCCGTGACCCCGCGCGAGCGCGAGGCGATCGACAGGCTTTGGCGGGAGCTGCACGCCAAACCATACCCGATGGTGCTGGCGACGGACTTTCTCGCGTTCGTGAGAAACGGATCGCGCACGCAGTTCGAGGACCCGTATTTCCTGCGGCGCACGAAGCTGGTGGCGAGCGTGCTGCACATGTGCGTCACCGGGACAAGCGAGGCGCTTGACGACGTGGTGAACGGCGTGTGGTGCATCCTCGAGGAGACCTCGTGGGTCATCAGCGCGCACAACGTGAACGCCATCCCGCTCGCCCCGCCCGCGAGCAAAAAACCGCTGCCGGAGATCGGCGACTTCTACATCGACCTGTTCTCGGCGCAGACGGCGGGCATACTCGCCGTGACATCGCACATGCTCGCGGACGAGCTGGACGGCGTTGCGCCGGTCATCCGCAGGCGCATCAGCCGCGAGATCGAGAGGCGCATCTTCACGCCGTTCATGACGCGCGACGATATGTGGTGGATGGGTTTCATCCGCAAGGACCTGTGCAACTGGACGCCGTGGATCGTGTCGAACGTGCTGCTCGCGGCGTCGATGGAGATGGGCGACCGCGTGCGTTTGGCGCAGCTGATGGAGCGCGCGGCGCCGATGATCGACAGGTGGCTGGATGTGATGCCGGAGGACGGCGGATGCGACGAGGGCACGGCGTATTACAACGTCGCGGGCGGCGCGCTGCTTGACTGCCTGGAGATTCTCGAGCGGGAGACGCACGGTGCGATGGCGTTCTGGGACGTGCCCAAAATCCGCAGCATTCTGTCCTTCCCGCTGCACACGCACATCGCGGGCGATGTGTTCGTCAATTTCGCCGACTGCGACGCGATTCCCTCGCTCGCCGGCGAGCGCATCCAGAGCGCGGGCGAGCATCTGGGCGATGCGGCGCTCATCGCGCTGGGCGAGCATGCGAGGCGAACCGCCGCCGCACAGGTGACGGGCGACATCGCCAACCTCGCGCGCGCCGTCATGCAGCTTCTGCACCCGGCGGGCGGCGCGATTTGCGCAACGCAGGAGAAGGACGCGTGGCTGCCGGATTTGCAGCTGCGCACGGTACGCCGGGGCGGCGTCGTGCTCTGCGCAAAGGGCGGACACAACGCCGAGAGCCACAACCACAACGACGTCGGCGCGTTCATCCTGTATATCGACGGCGAGGCGCAGATTGCCGATATGGGCAATGTGACCTACACAGCCAAGACGTTCGGCCCGGAGCGCTACACGATATTCAACACGCGCTCGATGAACCACAATCTGCCGCTCATCGGCGGCATCGAGCAGGCGGCGGGGCGCGAGCATGCCGCAAAAGATGTGCAATATCTTAAAGACGGCCTGCGGCTCGACATAGCGGCGGCCTATCCCGAGAGCGCGGGCGTCAAAACGCTCGTGCGCACGATGACGGCCAGCGAGCGCGGCGCTGTGATCCGCGATGAGATTGAGCTCGTCGGCGATAAGCGCGTGTCGTGGGTGTTCATGATGACGCACGAGCCGGTCATTGTGCCGGGCAGCATCCGTGCCGGGAAAGTTACGCTGACGCACGATACGGACATGACCGCGCAGGTCACGCGCATGCCGGCGGACGACCCGAGGCTTGCGCGCAATTACCCGGATGGCTTCTGGCGCGTGGAGATCGCGGGCGCAGAAGGCACGCATCACGCGCGGACGTTTGCGATCGGGTTGAATTGACGATACGGCCGCTTCGGCGGCAAAGGATAAAAGGGAGCGGAGGTTTGGCGTATGGAAAAATGGATTGACGAGGCGTTTGAGCGTGCGGCGAAAAAGTTTGCGCGCGGCGCGAAGATCTGCGCGCAGCAGGGGATCATCCCCTACACGGGCGAGAAGGACCGCTATGTCCCCTCGCCGTACGACGGGAACAGCTGGTGGACGGGCGGCTTCTGGCCGGCGATCATGTGGCAGCTGTACAACGCGACGGGCGACGGCCTGTATATGCACGAGGCGCTGCGCGCGGAGAAGCTGCTGACCGACGAGCTGCGCAGGTTTGATCTGCTCAATCACGACGTGGGCTTCATGTATCTGCTGTCCTGCGGCGCGCATTACAAGCTCACGGGCGATGCGCAGGCGAGGACCGACACGCTGCACGCGGCGACGCTGCTGGCGGGCCGGTTCAACCCGGTGGGCTTCATCCGCGCGTGGCCGGGCGAGGACAGGACGGGTTTTGCGATCGTCGATTGCATGATGAACCTGTCGCTGCTGTACTGGGCGGGCGAGCAGACGCATGACCCGCGCTTTGAGAAGATTGCGCGCATCCACGCGGACACGACGATCCGCGAGTTCATCCGCGAGGACGGCAGCGCGAATCACATCGTCGTGTTCGACAGCAGCACCGGCGAGGTGCTCGACAAGCCCGGCGGACAGGGCATCGCGCCCGGCTCGAGCTGGAGCCGCGGCCAGGCATGGGCGCTGTATGGCTTCACGCTCAGCGGCATCAACACGGGCGATCAAAAGTACATCGACGTGGCGCGCAGATGCGCGAAGTATTTCATTTCCAACATCCGCGAGGACGGCCTGACCGACTGCGATTTCAAGCAGCCCAAGGACGTGTACCTGATTGACAACATCGCGGGCGCGTGCGCGAGCTGCGGCCTGCTCGAGCTGGCGAACGTCGTCGGCGGCGAGGAGGGCGAGGGCTACCGCGCGGCGGCGATGAAGATGCTCAAGGGGCTCAACGACCTGTGCGCCGATTGGAGCGAGGAGAGCGCGGGCATTTTGCAGAAGTGCACCGCGGCGTATCACGACGACGGCGCGGGCCGGCACATCAACATCCTGTACGGCGATTATTTCTTCGTCGAGGCGCTGTGCAAGCTGCGCGGCACCGATCTGCGGCTGTGGATGGCGAGGTGAGCGGGCGTGTACAGCATTGAGATTGTGCGCGGCGGCGAGGTTCTGGCGAGGGCCGAGGGCGAGCATGGCGCGGCGCTGTTGTATCACGTCACATATGCGCCGGGCGACGCGATCAGGTTTGAGAGCGGGAGCACGCACGCCGTCGTGCAGGTCGACCAGCAGGTCGCGCCCGCGCGCGTGTATCTGCCTGAAAAGCGGTTTGCGTACAGCCTGCCGCTGGAGGGCGACGGGCTGGCGGTGTATGCGCCCGGCACGTTCGGCGGCGAGAAGCATCTGATCTCCATCCGCCCCGACGCGGTGAACGACTACCGCAACATCGCGCGCAACCCCGCCGACCAGCGCGGCGACGTTGCCGCGTATCCGCACGCGACGGCCAATGTCGAGACGAGGAACGAGAGCGTGTTCGCGGCGCGCAACACCATCGACGGGCAGCACATCGCCTGCGGCCACGGCGAATGGCCTTTTGGCAGCTGGGGCATCGGCGCGCGCACGGACGCCGAGATGACGCTCGACTTTGGACGCGAGGTCGAGATCGACGCGGTGACGCTGTATCTGCGCGCGGATTTCCCGCACGACGCCTATTGGATTCAGGCGTGCCTGACGTTTGACGACGGGCAGACGGTGACGTTCCCGCTCGAGGGCATCGACGGGCCGCAGAGGATCGAGATTGGCACGCGCAGGACGCGGACGGTGAAGCTGCACGATATGGTGAAATGCGATATGCCGTCGGCGTTCCCGGCGCTGCGACAGATCGAGGTATGGGGGAAGGATATCTGATAAAAAGGGGCTTGCGCGATAAACGGCGCGCAGGCCCTTTTACCTTTGCCGCAAATGTGGTATACTGTTTGTATCCCAAAAGGAGGACAAAGAGTATGGCGTGGACGCTCCATGAAGCGATGGAATATTACGGCGGGCAGGGCGCGCCGGGCGACCAGCAGGCGCTCATCGGGCTGCTTCGCGAGGCGCAGGAGGAGAGCGGCGGCACGCTGACGAGGCAGATTGTCAGCGATATCGCGGCATATTACAAGATCAAAGAGACGCTGATCGAGGCGATCGTCAGGCGCATGCCGGGCCTTAATATGGCCGGGAGCGGTCACACGCTGGAAATCTGCGGCGGGCCGAATTGCGGCAAAAACAGAGCGCTGGCGGCGTACTGCGAAAAGAAATGCGCGGGCGTGATGGGCCTGACGCTCAGGCGCGCGCCGTGCATGCGGCTTTGCGGCAAGGGGCCGAATGTGAAGCTGGACGGCACGCTCTATACCGGCGCGGACGAGAGGTTGATCGACAGGCTCGTTTCCGGCATCAGATGAATCAAAACAGGCGGCGAAAAGCCGTCTTTTTTGCGCAGGGGAATTGACAGCGCGCCCGCGTTTTCCTATAATATCATCGCAAATTTTCGCAGATGAGGCAATGCGCATGAAAAGCAATTTCGCAAAGAAAATCACCGCGTTTTTCAAAAAGGAAACGGTGCTCTCGGTGGCGGCTGTGCTGGCCGGCGTGTCGATGATCTTCAATCCGCCAAGCGCGGAATACGCGGGCTATATCGACTGGAATACGCTGGCGATGCTCTTTTCGCTGATGGCGGTGATGAAGGGCTTCCAGAACGCGGGCGTGTTCGTGTGGCTTGGAAACAGCCTGCTCTCGCGCACGAACACAACGCGCAAGGTCATGCTGGCGCTGGTGTTCCTGCCGTTCTTCTTCTCGATGGTCATCACGAACGACGTGTCGCTGATCACGTTCGTGCCGTTCGCGCTGGTGGTGCTCAAAATGGCGGGGCAGGAGCGGCTGATCGTGCCGGTCGTCGTTTTGCAGACGGTCGCGGCGAATCTGGGCAGCATGATGACGCCGATGGGCAACCCGCAGAACCTGTACCTGTACACGCAGTCGGGCATGAGCTTCGGCGCGCTGGTCATGCTGATGCTGCCGTATGGGGCGCTGTCGGCGATGTGCATTGCGCTGCTGACGGTGCGCCATAAGTCCGAGCGCGTGACGGCGGCGAAGGTGGACGTTGTGCTCGCGCCCGCGAAGACGCTTGCGGTCTACGGCGCGGGCTTCGCGCTGTGCCTGCTGGCGCTGTTTGACGTGCTGCCGCCGCTCGCGCTGGCCGCCGTGGTCGCGGCGTTCCTGTGCTTTTACGACAGAAAGGTGCTCGCGCAGGTCGATTACGCGCTGCTTGGCACGTTCGTGGCGTTCTTCATCTTCATCGGCAACCTCGGCGGCGTCGGCTGGTTCCGGGATTTCATCGCGTCGATCCTCGAGGGGCGCGTGGTGCTCGTGTCCGCGCTGGCCAGTCAGGTCATCAGCAATGTCCCGGCGGCGCTGCTGCTGTCGGGCTTTACGCAGGACTGGAACGGACTGCTGATCGGCACGAACATCGGCGGTCTCGGCACGCTGATCGCGTCGATGGCGAGCCTGATCTCGTATAAACAGGTCGCGCGCAGCTGCCCGCAGAGCAAGAAGGCGTATTTTGTGCAGTTCACGCTCGTCAACGCCGCCATGCTCGTGCTGCTGCTGGCGGTGAGCTTTGCGCTGGCATGAATGAATATTATACAATAAAGAAAGACGACAGTTTGAGCTGCCGTCTTTTTCTTTATATCATTGGAAAATGTCACTCGCGCACGCACTTGATTCTGCGCACGGCGGCCTCGTCAGGCGTGATGTAGAGCGTGCGCTGATGCGTATAGATGACGAAGCCCGCAGGCGTGCTGCCGGGCTTTTTGATGTAGCGGCGCAGCGTGGCGTCGATGGGCACCTGCGCGGAGCGGACGCCCTTGGAGTAATACGCGGCGAGCATGGCGGCCTCGTTGAGCGTGGTCTCGGGAACGGTGTCGCTGTGGACGATGACGTGCGAGCCGGGCATCTTCTGCGCGTGCAGCCAGAGCTCGTCGCCGCGCGCGCCCATCGTCAGGCGATCGTTCTGCAGCGCGTTTTTGCCGACCTCGATTTCGATACCGTCGCTGGAAATGAACTTCATCGGCTGGGAAGGCGCTTCCTTGCGGGGCTTGACGCGCGTGGCCTGCTGGCGCACATGGCCGGAGGCGACGAGCATCGCGCGCAGCTCGGAGAGGCCCTGCGCGTCGGTGCATTTGCGAAGATCGTCCTCCATCTGCTCGAGATACTCGAGCTCCTGCTCGGCCTTGGCCTTCTGCTCGGCGGCGAGTATGCGTGCGCCGCGTGCCTTCTGATAGAGCTTGAAATAGCGCTGGGCGTTCTGCTCGGGCGAGAGGGAGACGTCCATCGGAATGGAAATCGGCTCGCACGCCTCGGAATAGAAATTCTCGACTTCGGCGGCCGCCTGACCCTTTTTGAGCCGGTAGAGGTTCGCCTGTATCAGCTCGCCGCACTGGCGGTATTCCTCCATGCGCGCGGCGGAGGCGAGGGCGTCGTTCTGAATGGCGATCTTCTTTTCGCAGCGCTCGATGTGGTTTTTGATCGTGCGGGCGAGGCTGGCGGCGCGCTGATTCATGCGGTCTCGGCGGTCGCGTTCATAGAAATAGGCGTCGAGCGCGGCGCTCGGGCCGTCGGGATATTCGTTATATTGCACGAAAGGCTGATGCAGCTGTGGGAAGGGATAGACGTCGGCGGGCGCGCCATCCTCGGTGAGATTGACCACGCACGGGCCGAGGGCAGGCAGGTTCGCCAAATAATCAAAAAGAGCTTGTCCGGCGGCGTCTGCGTCGATGCTGGAGACGAGGTCGCTTCCGTCCATGCCGATGCGCGCACATGCCTCGCGCGCGGCCTGCGGGGAGAAGCCAGCGATGGCGCTGCCTATGGCCTTGTCGAGCTTGCCGCCGGTCTCGATGAGGCGCTGCGCGATTTCGCCTGCCGTGGCGTGGTCGGGGTCGAGCTTACCCTGCGACGGCGGATAGGCATAGGGCAGGCCGGGCAGCACGTGGCGCACGCGCGAGATGTCGTCGCCGACGTGGCGCACGGCGTCGATGATGCGGCCATCCTCGGCACGAAGGATGATGTTGGAGTGGCGGCCCATGATCTCCACGACGATGGTGCGGGAGACGACGTCGCCCAGCTCGCTCAGGGCGCTGATCTCGATTTCGAGAATGCGGTCGCCCGCGATGCGCTTGACGCCCATGACGCGCCCGCCGCCCAGGTGCTTGCGCAGCAGCATGCAGAACATCGGCGGCTCCATCGGGCCGGTCTTGCTGTGCTGGCTCAGATGCACGCGCGCGGCGTTGGGCGATGCGCTGATGACGAGGCGCTGGTTGACCGATTTGGCGCGGATGAGCAGATGGATTTCGTCCTTCTCCGGCTGAATGACGCGGTCGACGCGGCCGTCCACCAGTTTATCGTTGAGTTCCCGGGCGATGAAGCCGAGCATCACGCCGTCCATGGGCATGGGAAATTCCTCCTTATGATATAGGAAGGCACGCGCGCGGCATGCCGTGTTGAATCAAAGCGTCATGCCCATTATAGCACAGGATGCGAAGATTGCAAAGAGGCGCTGTCATGGAAGCGGCGCGCGGGGAATACACTCAAGCGGAATGAACCGGCAAGGAGTGATGGCAGGATGAAATGGCCGAAGATCAAGCTCAAACGGGCGGACATGGAGCGCGTGCTCATCGCGTGTTCGGCGGCGCTGGTGCTTCTTTTGTCCGTGCGCAGCCGCAATGTGGAGACCGAGCCCTACGAGGAGCCGCTGGACGAGATCCCGCAGGCGGAGGTCAGCGTGTCGGCGGGCGCGGGCGAGGACATGCAGCAGACGGTCGTCTACTACGAGGACGGGGACGGGTATCTGGTGCCCGTGCAGCGGGATGTGACGCGGCAGGACGGCATCGCCAAGGCGACGCTTGAGATGATGGTGTCAAGCGCCAAAAACGACATGGACGCCGCGCGGCTGGGGCTTGTGCCGGTCGTGCCGGAGGGGACGACGTTTGACCTTGACATCTCACAGGGGCATGCGCGCGTGGACATGAGCGCCGCGGTGCTCGATGCCGCCGACAAGGAGCAGGAGGAGAACCTGCGCACGGCGATTGTCTGGGCGCTCACGGAGTTTGACACGGTGAAGGACGTGAGCTTCCTCGTGGACGGCCAAAAGCGCGACGCACTGACGCACGGCACGAACATATCTGGCTCATACACGCGCGTGGGGCTCAATCAGGAGGAAGAGGCGGTCGAAACGTTCGCCGCCGACGCGCAGAGCGTGCAGATGTACTTCCCGGCGCAGGATGGGCGGCTGCTGGTGCCGGTGTCGCGCACGGTATACGCCAGCGACGACGTGGCGACGGCGGTGTTTGAGTTTTTGCGCGGGCCGAAGGAGGACAGTGGGCTTTCCACGCCGCTGCCGGAGGACGTGCAGCTGCTGGGTGTGAGCGTGGCAGACGGCGTGGTGACGATCAACTTTTCGGAGGATTTTACGAAGATCGCGGAGCAGAGCGACGGCGGCGTGCAGGCGATGCGCGCGTTGATGATGACCTGCACGCGCTATCCGGGCATCAAAAAGGTCAAGATTCTGGTGGAGGGCAAGCCGTACGACATGCCGCAGACGGACGTGCCGACGTTTGCAAACGTTGCCGCCGATGTGGAAAACAGCTTCCCGGAAGTGCTTCAAATCGAATAAAGCCGCCGTGGGGGCCGAATTGCGAAAAAACGCGGTTTCGGCCTCTTTTCTTTTTGGTATGCTCTGTGGTATAATTGCGCAGCACACGGAAAATATTGGGATGACGGAGGACGTGGCTATGACCAAGCAGCGCCTGATCGTGGCGAGCAACAACAAGAACAAGCTGCGCGAGTTCGATGCGATTCTCGGCTCGCGCTTTGAGATCGTGTCCATGCATGACGCCGGCATCGACGCCGACATCGAGGAAAACGGCACGACATTCGAGGAAAATGCGCTCATCAAGGCGCGCTATGTGATGGACAAGACCGGCTGCGCGGCCATCGCGGACGACAGCGGGCTCGAGGTCGATGCGCTGGGCGGCGCGCCGGGCGTGTACAGCGCGCGCTACTGCGGCAGGCATGGCGACGACGAGGCGAACAACGACCTGCTGCTTGAGAACCTCAAGGATGTTCCCGCGCCGAGGACGGGCCGCTATGTCGCGGCGATTGCGCTGGTTCGTCCGGGCCATGATGACATCGTGCGCCGCGGCACGTGCGACGGCGTGATTCTCTTTGAGCGGCGCGGAAACGGCGGCTTTGGCTACGATCCGCTGTTTTTGTGCGAGACGGGCGAGACGTTCGCCGAGGTCAGCATGGAGACCAAGAACAGGATCAGCCATAGAAAGCGCGGCATCGCGGCGGTTCTTTCGGCGCTGGAGGCCGAAGCATGACGCCGTTTCGCGTGGCCGTGTTCTCCGACAGCCACGGGGACAGGGAGGCGCTTTCACGGCTGCTTGACAAGATGGGGCATATCGACGCGGCGTGCTTTCTGGGCGACGTGGCGTCGGACGCGAATTTTTTGAGGGAAAAGCTGGCCGAAATGCCGCATGGGCCTGTGCTCTACGCCGTGCGCGGGAACAACGATCTGGCGTCGATGCTGCCGGACGACATGCTCATCGAGCTGGGCGGCAAGCGCATCTATATGACGCACGGGCATCTGGTGTCCTCGCCGCTGTCTCTGGCGTACAGGGCGAAGGAAAACGGCGCGGACATCGCGCTCTTTGGCCACACGCACGAGCCGATGTGCGAGTTTGAGTACGGCGTGCTGCTGCTCAACCCCGGCTCGGCGGGCAACTACTGCCGGGGCGGAAGCGCGCGGGCGAACGTCATGGAGCTTGGCAAGGGCGCGCCGAGGATCATCGACGTGGAGGACGACGCGGGCGGGGCAAAACGGCGCGGCTTCTTCTGGTAATCGGGTCTTTCCTTTTTTTCGGTGGCGTGCTATAATAAAATGTGAAACCCACCGAAGGAGTTGAGCATGCGATGAAGAGCATGACGGGCTACGGGCGATACACGATTGAGCGCGACGGCCGCGAGATGACCGTGGAGCTCAAGAGCGTCAATCACCGTTTTTTGGATATTTCATTCAGACTGCCGCGCACGCTGTCGTTCCTTGACGAGGCCGTGCGCAAGGGCATCGGCGCGAGGCTCGCACGCGGTCACGTCGACGTGTTCGTCGGCTATGCCAACCACAGGCAGGACGCGCGTCAGGTGCGCGTGGACACGGCGCTGGCCAAAGCCTACCAGAGCGCGCTCGCCGAGCTGGCCGGGGCGCTTGGCAAGGAGGGCGACGCGAGCCTGAACGACTACGCCCGCTTCCCGGATGTGCTCACCGTGCAGGAGAGCGACGAGGATCAGGAGACCGTGCGCGCGCTGTTTGACGATGCGCTGACCGGTGCGCTCGATGCGCTGATCGCCATGCGCGAGCGCGAGGGCGAGAGCATGAAGGCCGACATTCTCGATAAGATCGGCAATCTGGCGGATATCCGCGACAGGATTGCCGAGCGCGCGCCGCTGGTCGTGACCGAATACCGCGACAAGCTGCATGCGCGCATCGCGGCGCTGACCGAGGGCGAGCTCGACGAGGCGAGGCTGATCACCGAGGTCGCGATTTTCGCCGACCGCGCGGCCATTGACGAGGAGCTTGTCCGCCTCGTCAGCCACATCGCGCAGATCCGCGCGACGGTGGAACTGCCGGATCCGACGGGCAGGCGGCTTGACTTCCTCGTGCAGGAGCTCAACCGCGAGGTCAACACCATCGGCAGCAAGGCGTCGGACACGGTGATTGCGCAGATGGTCGTGGACGCCAAGAGCGAGATCGAGAAGCTGCGCGAGCAGGTGCAGAACGTCGAATAACCGGCTGCGGCTCAGGACCATCTAAGTAAAAATGCACATCAAGCCCGGCGCATCGGGCTATGGTATATAATGAAGAAACGCGCGGGAAGCACTGCGCGGCGGTAAGCGGGAGGGCAACGTGGATATCAAGCTCATCAACGTGGGATACGGCAACTTCATTTCATCCAGCCGCATCATCGCCATCATCGGGCCGGACAGCGCGCCGGTCAAGCGCACCATTCAGGAGGCCAAGGAGGAGCGCCGTCTCATCGACGCGACATACGGCCGCCGCACGCGCGCGGTGATCATCTCCGACAGCGACCACGTCATTCTCTCCGCCGTGCAGCCGGAGACCATCGCGCACCGCTTTGATATCAAGGATAACACGACGATTGTCGAGGAGGAAGAATCCTGATGCAGGCACAGAAGAAGGGCGTGCTGTTCGTCTTTTCCGGGCCGAGCGGCGTGGGCAAGGGCACGCTGAAGGCAAAGCTGATCGAGGAATTCGGCGAGGAAATCGCGTTTTCCGTGTCCGCGACCACGCGCGCGCCGAGGCCGGGCGAGATCGACGGCAAAGATTACTTTTTTATTACAAGGCAGGAATTTGAGCAGCGCATCGCGAATCATGATTTTTTGGAGCATGCGCAGTTCGCCGGGAATCTCTACGGCACGCCCAAGCCCTACGTGGTGAATCTGCTCGATCAGGGCAAGAATGTGCTGCTTGAGATCGAGGTGCAGGGCGCGGCGCAGGTCAAGGCGAGCATGCCCGAGTGCGTCAGCGTGTTCATCCTGCCGCCCAGCGAGGAGGTGCTCGAGCACCGTCTGCGCGGACGCGGCACCGAGACCGAGGAGAAGATCGAGGCACGGCTCGCCACCGCCAAGCAGGAGCTCACGCACGCGCAGGAGTACGATTACCGCATCGTCAACGGAAGCGATCTGGAGGCGGCGTATCAGGCGCTGCGCGGGATCTACGTCAAATATACAAGATAACATCATATGATGTGACGATATAGAGGAGGAAACAATTTTATGTCGATGACCAACCCGACTATTCTGCAGCTTCTTGAAAAGTCCGACTGCCGCTACACGCTCGTCGTGGAGGTTTCCAAGCGCGCGCGTCAGCTGGTGGACGGCATTCCGGCGCTGATTGACACCAAGGACAAGGAGAACATGCCCGTCTCCATCGCCATCGACGAGGTCAACCGCGGGCTAATCACCTACGATCGCTCGGCGGAAATCGATGTCAAGTAAACAAAAGTGCGTTGTCCTCGGCGTGACCGGGGGCATCGCTGCATATAAGGCGTGCGAAATTCTGCGTCTGCTGCAAAAGCGGGGCATGGATGTGTTTGTGGTGATGACGAAAAACGCATGCCGCTTCGTCGCGCCGCTGACATTTGAGACGCTGTCGGGCCACCCGGTGGCGGTCGACACGTTCGAGCGGCCCGCGACGTGGGAGGTCGAGCACATCGCACTCGCCAAGCGCGCCGACCTGTTTCTGATCGCTCCGGCGACGGCCAACATCATCGGCAAGATGGCAAACGGCATCGCCGACGATATGCTCTCCACAACCGTCATGGCGACCCGTGCGCCGGTCATGGTCGCGCCCGCGATGAACACCGGCATGTGGGATAATCCCGCGACGCAGGAGAACGTGAAAAAGCTGATCGCGCGCGGTGTGCACGTCGTGACCCCGGCAAGCGGCCATTTGGCCTGCGGGGACAGCGGCGCGGGCAAGCTCGAGGACGTAAACGTCATCGCCGAGCGGGCCATCGCCGTGCTCGAGCAGGAGAAGGACCTCGCCGGGCTGCGCGTGCTGGTGACCGCAGGGCCGACGAGGGAAGCGCTCGATCCCGTGCGCTACGTGTCCAACCGCTCGTCAGGCAAGATGGGCTATGCGCTCGCGGAAAACGCGGCGATGCGCGGCGCGGACGTGACGCTTCTAACCGGGCCGGTTTCCATCGAGCCGCCCGCAGGTGTGACGGTTGTGAAATTCACGACCACGCAGGACTTGCTTGACCGCGCGCTCGAGCATGCGGGAAGTCAGGACATCCTGATTCAGGCGGCGGCCCCGGCGGATTACCGCGCCGAGGAAGTCGCGCCACAGAAGATCAAAAAGAACGACGGCGAGCCGCTGGTTCTGCGCCTCGTGGAGAACCCGGACGTCGCCGCGACGCTAGGCAAAGCGAAGCGAGACGATCAGGTGTTCGTCGGCTTCGCGGCGGAGACCAACGACGTGACGGCGCATGCGCAGGGCAAGCTTGTGAAAAAGAACCTGGACATGATCGTCGCCAACGACGTGACGCGCCCGGGCGCGGGCTTTGACGTGGACACGAACATCGTGACGCTCATCGAGCCGGACGCCATGCGCGCGCTGCCGCTGATGACCAAGACCGAGGCGGCGGGGCATATCCTCACGCGCGCCAAAGAGCTGCTTGACGCCAAGCGCGCATGATGCGGCATATATGAAAACAAATCTGTCGTTTTCCTCGGGAAGCGGCAGATTTTTTGTGCTGTTTTGGAAGATTTGATTCAATGCGCTTGACGCAGCCGCGTTTTACGCCTATAATTGAGGATATGTTTCAATGATGGGTTTTCCTATCCAAATGCGGGAGAGAGGAGGCGGAGCCATGAAAAACAGGGATGCGCGAAGCGCGCTGCTCGTGTGCCTTTCGATGGCTTTTTTCTGCCTGCTCATCAGCGGCATTCCCCGCCTCATCGCGCGCGGACAGGAGGAACCGATGCCCCTGACGAGGGCCGTGATGCACGCGGCGATGATCGCTGCGCCTGCAAACGCGGCGGGGCAGGAGACGTGCAGCGGCGCGCAGGAGACGCCCGGCCAGCGGACGGAAAAGCCCGCTGCGGACACGGCGCGCATCGAGCGGACGCTGCCTGTGCTGCTGCGCTGCGACGCGAACGGCAATGTGCTGGGTCACAGGAGCTACCTGCACACGGTGTACAGGGCGTTTGCGCTTGGTGACGGGTTTGTATGACGCGCGAACATGATGCAGATCCGAAACGATATTTGAAAGCAAAGAGAGGAACGAATTATGGCTAAGAACAATGCGAAGCCGAAGAACGCGCGCAAGAGCGCAATCGTCTCGCTGGTCGTCATTCTGGCGGTCGTGGCCGTGGTGGGCTACGTCGCGCTGTTTGGCATCGGCAAGGGCACGATGATCAACTACCTCAAGCCGTGGGGCGAGGCCATCAGCCTCGGCCTTGATCTGCGCGGCGGCGTCTACACCGTCTACGCGGCCGAGGACGACGGCAGCGCCGACTTCGACAGCAAGATGAATTCCACGGTCAGCATCCTGACCAGCCGCCTGACCCGCCAGGGCTTCACCGAGGCGAACGTCGCCCGTCAGGGCACCGACCGCATCCGCGTGGAGATCCCGAACGTCTCTGACCCCAACGAGATCCTCGAGATCATCGGCACCCCGGCTCAGCTCTACTTTGTGGATGAGGCGGGCAACACCATCATCGAGGGCAGCATGGTCGAGGACGCGCAGGGCAGCCAGGACGAGAACGGCCGTCCGTGCGTGGCCTTCCGCCTGAACGACGAGGGCGCCAAGCTCTTCGCCGAGGCGACCGCCGCGAACCTTGGCAAGACCATCAGCATCACGCTTGACGGCGAGACGATCTCCAGCGCGACCGTGCAGAGCGTCATCGCCGGCGGCGAGGGCCAGATCACCAGCCCGAACTTCACCGCCGAGGAAGTGCAGAGCCTGTCCACGCTGATCCTCTCCGGCGCGCTGCCGCTGAATCTGGAGCAGCTGGAGGTCAGCGCGATCTCCGCGACGCTGGGCGTTGAGGCGCTCGACCGCGCGATTCAGGCCGGCATCATCGGCGTCATCCTGGTCATGCTGTACATGATCATCCGCTACCGCCTGTGCGGCGTGGTGGCCGACATCGCGCTGACGATCTACGTGATGATCGTCGTGCTGCTGCTGGCCCTGACCGGCGCGCAGCTGACCCTGCCGGGCGTCGCCGGTATCATCCTTGGCATCGGCATGGCCGTTGACGCCAACGTCGTCATCTTCGAGCGCATCCGCGAGGAAATGGCCGCGGGCCGTCCGCTGGCCTCCGCCATCAAGCGCGGCTTTTCCCACGCGCTGACCGCCATCATCGACGCGAACATCACCACCATCATCGCCGCCGTTGTGCTCTACGCTTTCGGCACGGGTACCATCCGCGGCTTCGCGCTGACGCTGGGCATCGGCGTGGCGACCTCGATGTTCACCGCCGTGTTTGTCACGCACAAGCTGCTTGACATCTTCGCGGCCCTGGGCATCAAGAATGACAAGCTCTTTGTGCGCTAAGGTGAGGAGGGAAACGACATGAAGATTGAAATGAAGAACCGCCTGAAGCCCTGCGCCGCCATTTCCGCCGCGATCATCGTCATCGCGCTTGTGCTGACGATCTTCGGCCACGGCATGAACCTGGGCATCGACTTCACCGGCGGCACGATCATGACCTATGAGATGGGCGCGGACTTCGCGACCGACGATATTTCCGCCGCGCTGGCCGAGAACGGCGTCACCGATGCGCAGATCGCCAAGGTCGGCGACGCAGGCACGCAGGTGCAGATCCGCATCAAGGACAACGAGAGCACCGACGAGCTGCGCGACGCGCTGGAGGCCAAGCTCTCCGAGACTTACCCGGATATGAGCTATGTGGACATCGCGCGCGTGGGCGCCGTGGCGGGCCGCGACCTGATCAACAACGCCATCAAGAGCGTGACCATCGCCGCGCTGCTGATGCTGCTGTACATCGCCGTGCGCTTTGTCTTCTATTCCGGCCTGGCTGCGGTCATCGGCCTTTTGCACGACGTGGCGGTCATGATGGCCTTCACCGTCATCCTCAGCAGCATTATCCGCGTGGAGACGACGTTCATCGCCGCGCTGCTGACGATTGTGGGCTACTCGATCAACAACACGATCATCATCTTCGACCGCATCCGCGAGAACACTCACAAGAACGGCGTGCGCCAGCTGCCGCGCGAGCAGATCGTCAACCTCTCCGTGTCGGAGTCCCTGCCGCGCACGCTGAACACGACGATCACCACGCTGCTGACGATCGTCACGCTCTACATCATGGGCGTGGATTCCGTCAAGCAGTTCGCTCTGCCGCTGATCATCGGCATCATCGCGGGCACCTACTCCGCGAACCTGATCAACGGCTACGTCTGGGCGCTGCTCATGGACCTGCGCGCCGCGCAGAAGAAGGCCAAGAAGGCGTAAACGAACAGCTGCGTAAGGGCGGGCGGCGATTCACCCGCCCTTACCGTCTATTTATCAAGCGAAGAAGCGAGCAAGGTTTCTTCGCTTGGTCATATCCGTGACGGCACGCATATGGCCAAGCGAAGCGCCGGTGAGAAAGGAGGACGCGGCATGCTCAGGATGATGCCGAAGGTGCGCGAGACACGAACGATTCCGCCCGAGCTCGAGACGCTGGATGTGCCGCGCAGGCTGATCGAGCTTCTGACCGACAGGGGCATCGACACGCCGGAAAAGGTGGACAGATACCTCCATCCCAAGAAGACCGACCTCTACGATCCCATGCTCTTCCCGGACATGGCCAAGGCCGTGCGCGTCATCCGCGACGCCATTGACAAGGGCGAGGAGATCATCGTCTTCGGCGATTACGACGTGGACGGCGTGACGGCAACGGCGATTCTGGTGACATATCTCAAAAAGCAGCGCGCCAAGGTCGGCTTTTACATCCCGGACAGGCACGGCGAGGGCTACGGTCTGAACATGGCGGCCATCGAGCAGATTGCCAGCCACGCCAAGCTGCTTATCACCGTGGACTGCGGCATCACATGCCCGGACGAGGTGGCGCACGCCCGCGAACTGGGCATGCGCGTGATCGTGACGGATCACCACCAGCTCGGCCCGAAGCTGCCGCGATGCGAAGCCGTGCTCAATCCGCTGCTGGGCGATTATCCGTTTGTGAGGCTATGCGGCGCGGGTGTGGCGTTCAAGCTCGTGCAGGCGCTGGGCGGCATGGAGGCCATCGAACCGCTTTGGGAGCTGGCAGCCTTGGCGACGATTGCGGACATTGTGCCGCTGCTCGACGAGAACCGCGTGATCGTGACATATGGCCTTCAGGCGATGGCGGCAACGCAGCGGCCGGGCCTGATCGCGCTAATGGAATCGGCGGGTGTCGATCCCAAGCATGTGACCGCGAGCGACGTGGCCTTCCGCATGGCGCCGCGCATCAACGCGGGTGGGCGTCTGGCGCTGGCCTCGCGCGGCGTGGAATTGCTGACCACGCGCAAGGCGGACGTTGCGAAGGAAATCGCGGCGGAGCTGGATCAGGACAACAACAAGCGCCGCGAGCTGGAGCTGGAGATCTATGCGCAGGCCGACGAGAAGGTGCGCGCTCAGATCGACTTCCAGAATGAGCGGGCGATCGTCGTCTGCGGCGAGGGCTGGAACCCCGGCGTCATCGGGCTGGCGGCGTCGCGAATCGTGGAAAAATACAAATGGCCGGCGATTCTGCTTTCGCAGGACGGCGACGTGTGCGTTGGCTCGGCGCGCTCGATTCCGGGCGTGGACATCCACGCGGCGATGGCCGAATGCCGCGACCTGTTCGTGCGCTTCGGCGGACACGCGCAGGCGGCGGGCCTGACCATCGAAAAAAAGAATGTCGATGAATTTAAGCGCAGGCTGACGCAGGCCATCCGCGAGCAGGCGGAGCCGGAGGCGTTCATCCCGACGGAGGAATACGACCTCGAGCTTGACGTCAAGGAGATGACCGAGGAGCTGGTCGACGCGTTCGCCGCGATGCAGCCCACGGGCTTTGGCAACCCCGCGCCGGTATTCTGCGTGCGCGGCGTGAACACGACGGACGTGCGCACGATCGGCAAGGACGGCGCGCATCTACGCATGCGGATTTCTCAGGGCGGCGAGATGCGCAACGCCATCGGCTTCCGCATGGGCGAGCGGGCGAAGGGTATGCCCGAGGTCATCGAGGCCGTGCTCAGCCTGTCGATCAACGTCTGGCAGGACAAGCGCAGCGTGCAATGTGAGCTCAAGCAATTCCAGGCGTACATGCCGGCGAAGGCGTTTTTGATGACGTGCCAGCAGAATGCGCGTGAGATCGACGCGGCACTCATCAGGATGCTGGCGATGAACGAGGACGAGACCCCCGCACGCATGCCGGATCGCATGACGATGGAGGAGGCCAAGAAGGTCCTCGGCGGGGAATTGCTGACGGCGCATCAGGGTACGCTTCTTTGCGTACACACGATTTCAGCGCTCAAGATGATCAACATTCACATGGCGCTGCTGCGCGCGCAGCTGGATTACACGCTGCATACGATGGAGGATATCCGCGGTTTCAACACGCTGGTGATGGCGCCGGACTGGGGGAAGATCGCCGGCGAGCCGCGCGCGATTGTGGCGCTGGACGGCTTCATGAGCGATGCGGAGCGGGCGATGGCGTCGCGGCGATTCCCGAACGCGCGCATCATCGAGGTCACCGACATGAAAAACCACACGGCGAGCGCGATGCGCGCTCTGCTGGCCGACGACGATGCGCTGCGCAGGCTGTATGTCGCGCTGCGCAGGAGCGAAAAGCTCGAATACACGCTCGAGTCGCTCGCGCAGGACGTGGAGATGAGCCCGAGCATGGCGCTGTGCGGCCTGCACATTTTCGGGGAGCTTGGACTGATTGCTTGGAGCGAGAGCCCGCTTTCGTACAGGATGATCCCCAGCGGCAAGGTGTCGCTGGAGAGCAGCCGTCTGCGGAGCAGGATGATCGCGCTGCGAGGATAAAGGGGGGATGGGTTTGATCCAGGAGGAATGCAGAAATCTGGATGAATTGGTCGGCGTATTGACCAAATATCACCCGGAGGCCAACGTTGCGCTGGTGGAGAAGGCCTATCATTTTGCCGAGAAGGCACACGAGGGACAATTCCGCAAATCCGGCGAGCCGTATTTCATTCACCCGAGGATCGTATCGGGCATACTGGCCCGTCTGATGCTCGATGCGCCGACGATCGCGGCGGGCCTGCTGCATGACACGGTGGAGGACTGCGAAAACGTGTCGCTGGAGGTCATCGAGAAGGAATTCGGCCAGGAGGTCGCGCTGCTGGTTGACGGCGTGACGAAGCTCAAAAGGCTCAACTTCTCCTCGCGCGTGGAGCAGCAGGCGGAGAGTATCCGCAAAATGATCCTGGCGATGAGCAAGGACATCCGCGTCGTGCTCATCAAGCTCGCCGACCGCACGCACAACATGCGCACGCTCGGCTCGCAGCCGCCGGAGAGCCAGAAGCGCATCGCACAGGAGACGCTTGACATCTACGCGCCGCTGGCGCACAGACTCGGCGTCTACAAGATCAAGCAGGAGCTCGAGGACCTGTGCCTGCGCTATCTCGACCCGGAGGGGTATGAAAACCTGCGGCGCAAGGTCGGCATGAAGCGCGCCGAGCGCGAGGCGAACATTCGCCAGGTCATCAGCACACTGAGCGACAAGCTCAAGGACATGAACATCCACTATGAGATCGACGGACGGCCCAAGCATTTTTACAGCATCTACCGCAAGATGGTGCTCCAGCACAAGCCGTTTGAGCAGATCTTCGACCTGATCGCCATCCGCGTGCTCGTGGATACGGTGCAGGACTGCTACGCCGTGCTGGGCATCGTGCACACGCTGTGGAAGCAGGTGCCCAACCGCTTCAAGGACTATATTTCCATGCCCAAGCCCAACATGTATCAGTCGCTGCACACAACGGTGGTCAGTGAGATGGGCTTTCCGTTCGAGGTGCAGATTCGCACATACGAGATGCACCGTATCGCGGAATACGGCATCGCGGCGCACTGGCGCTACAAGGAGGGCAAGCAGGTCGCCGACGGGCTTGACAACAAGCTCTACTGGCTTCGTCAGATTCTCGACTGGCAGAACGACACGCGCGACAGCGAGGAATTCATCAAGTCGCTCAAGGTCGATCTGTTCAGCGACGAGATCTTTGTCTTCACGCCCAAGGGCGAGATTCTCGACCTGCCCAAGGGTGCGACGCCGATCGATTTTGCATATCGCATCCACAGCGCCGTGGGCAACAAATGCGTCGGCGCGAAGGTCAACGGCAGGATCGTGACGCTCGATACGCCGCTGAACACGGGCGACTTTGTCGAGATCATCACCCAGCAGAACAGCAAGGGACCCAGCCGCGACTGGCTCAAGATCGTCAAGACGTCGCAGGCGAAGGCGAAGATCCGCCAGTTCTACAAAAAGGAGCTCAAGGACGAGAACATCGCCAGCGGCAAGCAGATGCTCGACTACGAGGCCAAGAGGCTGTCGCTGTCGCTGCCGTCGCTGCTCAAAAACGAGTATCTCGAACCGATTCTGCGCAAGTATTCGTTCGCGGACGTGGACGATATGTACGCAGCGGTCGGCTGCGGCGGCATCACGGCGGCGCAGATTGTCACGCGCCTTCGCGAGGAGCAGAAGCGCCACGAGAAGCCGCTGGTGCCGGTGCTGCCGCGCGTGGCCGAGGAGCCTGCCTTCCAGACCAAGCAGAATAACGCCGGCAAGAGCGATATGGGCATCATCATCGCGGGCCTGCCGGGCTGCCAGGTGCATTTCGCCAAGTGCTGCACGCCGCTGCCGGGCGACGAGATCATTGGCTACATCACGCGCGGGCGCGGCGTGACCATCCACAGCCGCGAATGCATGAACGTCAACCCGTCGCATGACCCGGCGCGCTGGGTCGAGGCGCATTGGAGCGAGTCGACCGGATCGGTCTACAACGGCTCGATTCAGATTCTGGCGTACGACCGCCACAACCTGATCGCCGATCTGATGGGCTATCTCTCTGCGCAGAAGGTGACGGTGACAGCGCTCAACGCGCGCGTGAACACGAGCAACCAGACCTGCACCATCGAATTGACATTGCAGGTCGCCAACAAGCAGGAGCTCGACTGGGTGATCAAGCAGATTGCCAAGCGGTCGGATACGATCGAGATTTTCCGCGTGTAACGCGCGATACGGAAAGAGGTTTTACCGATGAGATTGGTTGTGCAGCGCGTGCTTGAATCCAGCGTGCGCATCGACGGCAAGGTGGTCGGCGAGATCGGCCCCGGCTTCATGGTGCTGTGCGGCGTGGAGGAGGGCGACACCGAGGCCGACGTCAAATACTGCGTCGACAAGACGGTGAACCTGCGCATCTTCGAGGACGACGCGGGCAAGATGAACCGCAGCATACTCGATGCGGGCGGCGCGATTCTGGCGATTTCGCAGTTCACGCTGCATGGCGATGTGCGCCACGGACGCAGGCCGAGCTTCATCAAGGCCGCGAGGCCGGAGCTGGCTGTGCCGATGTACGAGGCGTACTGTGCGGGGCTGCGTGCGGCGGGCGTGCATGTGGAGACGGGCATCTTCCAGGCCGACATGAAGGTCTCGCTCGTCAATGACGGCCCGGTGACGCTGCTGATCGATTCGAGGAGGACGTTTTGATGGAGCTGGACATTCGCACGGTGACCGGCGGGCCGATCAATGTGAACACGTACGTCGTGGGGCCGGAGGGCGGCGCGCATTGCGTGCTGATCGACCCGGGCGCGGAAGAAGTGCGCGTGGCCGAGGCCGTGGATGGGCGCACGGTGGACGCGGTGCTGCTCACGCATGCGCATTTTGACCATATGCTGCACGCCGGGCCGTGGCTTGCCAAGGGCGCAAAGCTCTATGTGCATGAACTCGACGCGCCGGCGCTTTGCGATATGGCGCTCAACCTTGCGGGCATGATCGGCGAGGCGCTGATGCTGCCCAAGGCGGATGTGCTGCTTGCCGAGGGCGACATCGTGCGCGAGGCGGGCATCGAATTCACCGTGCTGCACACGCCGGGCCACACGCCGGGCTGCGTTTGCTATCAGGCGGGCGGCGTGCTGTTCTCCGGCGACACGCTGTTTTACAGGAGCTATGGCCGCGTCGATCTGCCGGGCGGCAACGCGGCGGATATGCTGGCGTCGCTGCGCAGGCTGTCGAAGCTGGACGAGAAGACGGTCGCGTATCCGGGCCACGGCATGAAGACGAAAATCGGATGGGAACGGGGGATGTACGCGTGAAAATCGCGATTCACACCCCGCTGGAAGGCTTTACAAACGACATTGCGGACGTCATTCGCCTGTTTTACGGCGAGGGCTCCGTGGTCACGCCGCTTGATGAGCACGACGCCGAGCTCGTGCACGAGCATGAGGAAAGCGGCGGCGTCTGGCGCGAGCGGGTGACGCTCACATGCGACGGAAAAGAGGCCGCGCAGGAGCTTGCCGGCGATGCCGTGGCCGAGGAAGGTCTCGAGCGCAAGCGCAGGCTCAAGCGGCTGATCAAGCGCTGCTGCTATCAGCTGATGAAATTGCACACGGGACGGCACCCGGCTTGGGGATCGCTGACGGGCATACGGCCCACGCGGCTTTACTACCAGCAGATGGAGCAGGGCAAAACGCGGAACGAGGCGCGGCGGGCGCTTGCCGAGCTGTTTGACCTGACGGATGAGAAAATTGAACTGCTCGACGAGATCATCGACGCGCAGAGCGGGCTGATTGCACGCGAACCGGATGCGTGCGATTTGTACGTGGGCATACCGTTCTGCACGACGCGCTGTGCGTACTGCTCGTTTTCCTCCGGCGAGATCGGCAACGGAAAGCTGGTCGAGCCGTATCTGCAAGCGCTGTATCGCGAGATCGACCTGTGCAGCGAGATGGCACGGGAAATGGGCCTGAGGATTCGCGTGGGATACATGGGCGGCGGCACGCCAAGCAGCCTGACGACGAAGCAGCTGGACGGGCTGCTCAGCCACATCGAAAAACGGTTCGGCGCGTTCGACGAATTCACCGTCGAGGCGGGCAGGCCGGACACGCTCGACGAGGACAAGCTGCGGATGATGCGCAGTCACCCGATCCACCGCATCAGCATCAACCCGCAGACGATGAACGACGAGACGCTTCAAATCATCGGCCGGGCGCACACCGCGCAGCAGACGGTCGATTGCTACGAGCTCGCCAGAAGGCTCGGATTTGACGACATCAACATGGACGTCATCGCCGCGCTGCCGGGCGAGGACTACGCGATGTTTGAAAATACGCTTGCGAAAATCCGCGAGCTCGCGCCGGAGAGCCTGACCGTGCACACGCTGGCCATCAAGCGCAGCTCCAAGCTCCACGAGCAGAAATATCAGCAGCGCGAGGGTGACGTGGAGCGCATGGTGAATCTCGGGCGCGAGACGGCGCACGCGATGGGCATGCGTGCGTACTACTTATACAGACAGAAATACATGGCGCAGAACATGGAGAACGTGGGTTACGCGATGCCGGGGCGCTACTGCCGCTACAACATCGACAACATGGAGGAGACGACGAGCGTGCTGGCCCTTGGCGCGGGCGGAATTTCGAAATGTGTGATGCGTCAAGAGGAAAAGATTCTCCGCGCGCCGAATATAGCCAATATTGAGCAGTATATCGCGCGTGTGGACGAGATGGTCGAAAGAAAGCGGGAGGCCTTCGCGGCCAAGGCGCGCGCGTAAAGGGGGAGAGCCGATGCTCATCAGCGATAAACAGGAGCTGCGCCGGTGCGTCAAGCGCGCGGTGCGGCGGGCGCAGGCTGCGGAGGCCGCGCTGTGTTTTGACGCTGCCAAAGATGAAACCGGCGTGGAGGCGCTGTTCGCCGCCATCGACGCGCCGGGCGGAAACCCCGCCGATGCGATGCACGCGATGGTGCAGCGCGCCGGGACGCCGATGGGCCGCGATGCGGCGGCTGTGTTTGCGGCGCTGGATGCGATGGGCTTTGACACGGCGGATCTCGACCGCGCGCGCGAGCAGGCTGCGGCCTACACGCCCGAGGCGTACATCCGCCAGATTCTGGATACGATGAAGGCCGTCACGGTCTTCGCACACGTCCCGGCAGAGCAGGCGAACGCGCCGGTTTTCGGCGACACGCGCATGCAGCCCGTGCTCATCGCGGACGACGCGCTGTTTGCGCCGGGGCGATACGGCACAGACTACCGGGAGGCGGCGCGGCTTATGGCCGATGCGCTCGCCAGAACGGACGCCAAAAACGTGACGCTCGCGCATTACGACACAAACGCGGTGCGCTATGCGCTGCTGCCGCTTTGCCAGGACACGGGCTGCGCGCTGCATCTGCACATCGAGGCTGCGGACGAGCTCACGGAGTTTGCGGCGATGCTCGACGCGGCGGAAGGTGTGCGCGCGGTGGTGACCACAAGCGGTGCGGCGCATGAGACGCTTTTCGCATTGGCGAAGACGCGGCTGAGGCTGCTGCCCGCGCTGACGGACACGGCGTATCTGGGACAGGCGCTGGGCACGTTGGGCACGCGGCGGTTTGCGGCATACGCGAGCCGGGCGAGCCTGCCGGAGATGATGCTCGGGCGATGGGCGCTTGCTCGGCCCGCGATCATCGACGCGCTTTGCGATGCGTATCTGCCGCTGGCGCGCGCAGGCTATCCGCTGCAAAGCGAGGCGGTTGAGCTGGACGTGGCGTGCATGATGGGCGTGAACCTGACGCTGTTCACGGGCTGCATGGCTGTGGACGATGACGATGATGTGAATTGAAACATAACGATTTAGAAGCAGGAGGAGACGACTATGAATCCGATTTTTACCATTGAGATGGAGAACGGCGGCGTGATGAAGGGTGAGCTGTACCCCGATGTTGCGCCTAACAGCGTGGCGAACTTTGTGGAGCTGGCCAACAGCGGCTTCTACGACGGCGTGATCTTCCACCGCGTGATTCCGGGCTTCATGATTCAGGGCGGCGACCCGCAGGGCATCGGCATCGGCGGCCCGGGTTACAGCATCCGCGGCGAGTTCCTGGCCAACGGCTTCCCTAACAACCTCAAGCACACGCGCGGCGTCCTGTCGATGGCGCGCAGCATGATGCCCAACAGCGCGGGCAGCCAGTTCTTCATCATGGTCGAAGAGGCGCCGCATCTGGACGGCCAGTACGCCGCGTTCGGCAAGGTGACCGAGGGCATGGAAGTCGCCGACGAAATCGTCAGCGCGCCGCGTGACCGCAGCGACAAGCCCTATGAGGATCAGAAGATGAAGAGCGTGCGCGTGGAGACGTTCGGCGTCGAGTACAAGGCGGAGAAGCTTCAGGGCCGCCGCTGATCGGAGGCGCCTGTGAATAAAAACAAGGTGAGCATCCGTCTGATGGGCCACGAATACGCCCTCGTGACGGATCAGAATCCCGATGACGTGCAGCGCATCGCGCGTTATGTGGACAGAAAGATGCGCGAAATCGCGATCGTCACGCGCGCGGGGGACACGCTTGTGCCTGTGCTCACGTCGATGACGCTCGCGGAGGAGCTCTTTCGGGCGCAGGATGAGAACACGCGCCTCAAGCGCGAGCTGGCGGCGCTGACGCAAAAGGCCGGCGGCGAAGCGAAGGAATAACCACAGAGGCGGCACAAGGCGAGCTTTGTGTCGCCGTTTTTTCGGAAGATACGGAGGGCGAGGATGGAACTGCTTTCACCGGCGGGCAACCGCGAGGCGCTGAATGCGGCGATTGCGTGCGGCGCGGATGCCGTGTATCTGGGGTATACGGCGTTCGGCGCGCGCAGCTACGCGGGCAATTTCAACGCGGAGGAATTGAAGGACGCGCTTGACTACGCCCACGAGCGCGGCAGGAAGATCTATGTGACGGTGAACACGCTGGTCAAGCAGTGCGAAATCGACGATCTGGCGGACGTGCTGGAGCTGCTTTGCAAAGCTGGCGCGGATGCGATGATCGTGCAGGACATGGGCGTGGTGCGCATCGCGCAGGCGCGCTTCCCGGAGCTGACGCTGCACGCGAGCACGCAGATGACGGTCAACAACGCGCAAGGCGCAAAGCTGCTTTCCGATATGGGCTTTGCGCGCGTCGTGCCGGCCCGCGAATGTCCGCTCTCCGAGCTGCGCAAAATGGCGGACACGGGCGTGGAGATCGCGGCGGTCGCGCACGGCGCGCATTACGTGGCGGTGTCGGGGCAATGCCTGTTTTCCAGCATGATCGGCGGGCGAAGCGGCAACCGCGGACGATGCGCGCAGCCCTGCCGCCTGCCGTATCGCTTGCAGGACGGGACGAGCGGCTACCTGCTCTCGACGAAGGATTTGATGCTCATCGACCGCATACCCGAGATGCGCGACGCGGGCGTGTATTCCTTTAAGCTCGAGGGGCGCATGAAGCGGCCGGAATACGTCGGCGTCATCACGCGGGCATACCGCGAGGCGATTGACGCGGCGGCGGCGCACGTGCCGTATCACCCGGACGAGAAGACGCTCTGCGCGCTGCGGCAGATTTTCAACCGCGGCGGGTTCACCGAGGGCTACGTCATGGACAGGAGCAACGCCGCGCTGATGAGCTGGGAGCGCCCGAACCATTGGGGTATCCGCATGGGCAAGATCACGGCGATGCGCGGCCCGCTGGCCAAGGTGCTGCTCGATGAAGATCTGCACGACGGCGACGGCCTGCAGATCCGCGGCAAGAGCGAAACGGAGGTCACGTATTCCGGCAACGAGACGCGGCGCGGCGCGGAGGCGACTGTGCGCATCGCAAACGGGCAGGCGAAGCCCGGCGACGCGGTCTACCGGCTGACGGACGCCGTGCAGATGAAGGAAATCCGCGAATATGTGAGCAAGGAGCACGCGCAGATTCCGCTCACAGGCGAGCTTGTGGCGGTGCCGGGACAGCCCGCTGTGCTGACGCTGCGCGACAGCGACGGGCATGAGGTGCGCGTGACCGGCACGCAGAGCGTCGACACGGCGCAGCAGAGGGCGCTTGACCGCGAGAGCGCGATGAAGCAGCTCGGCAAGACGGGCGGCACGCCGTATGTTCTGGAGGACTTGCACGTCGTGGGCGAGAATGCGTTCATGACGGCGGGCATGCTCAACGGTCTGCGGCGCGATGCGCTGGAGGCGATGCGGCAGGAACGCATCAGAACCGTGAAGCGCGACGTTCAGCCGAGGAAAACTGATGTGACGCTGCCCGAAGGCAAGCCGGTCTTGAGCGTACAGAGCGAGGATATCGGCGAGGCAAAGGCGCTGCTGGCAAGCGGAGCGGACGTGTTCTGTTGGGAGCCGCAGAGGTATAACCCGAAGGACATGCTTGCGGCATTGGAAGGTACGCCGGACGTGAAGGCTGCGCTGGTGCTGCCCGCCGTGATGCGCACGGACGAGCTTGCGCATGTGCATGGCTTCGTGTGCGAACACGCGGACAGGTTCGTCGCGGTCGTGGCGAATAACGTGGGGCAGTTTGCGCTCAAGTGGCCCGTGCCTGTCTGGGGTGGGCAGGGGCTCAACGTATTCAACAGCGAGAGCGCAAGGTTCTACACGGCGCTCGGTGCGAAACGGATGACGGCCTCGTGCGAGCTGAGCGCGAAGGAATTGGCGGAAGCGACCGCAGCCGGTGGGGACTTTGAGATCGAGGTCTACGGGCGCGCAATGCTCATGCTGCTCTCGCACTGTCCCAGACGCACGCGCGCGGGCGATGGAAAACAGGACGCGGCGTGCGACGCCTGCGCGAAAAACGGCGGCTGCCCGGAGGTTTACACCGACAGGAAGGGCTATCGCTTCCCGGCGCGGCGGCTGAAGATGGAGCACGGCTGCGTGGTGCGGCTGTACAACAGCATCGTGACGGATATGGCGAAACACGCGCGCAAACTGAAGGAAAGCGGCTGCTCGCTGCGGCTGACGTTCACGGACGAGACGCCGGAGCGCAGGCGCGAGATTGTCGCGTCGTTCAGAAGCATACTGGACGGCGGCGAGGCGGCACATGTGCCGGAGAGCGGCAGTACGGCGGGTCACTGGATGCGCGGCGTGGAGTAAACAGAAACAGACCGGAGTACGAAATGTGAAAACAGACCGGCGGTCGGTTTTGAGATAAGATGATAAGGAGACAACATGACGGAAAGATCATTGCGCGTGCTGGAATTCAACAAGATTCGCGCGCAGCTGGCGCAATACTGCGTATCGGACATGGGCCGCGAACTCTGTGACAAGCTGACACCCGCCAATAAGCTGGCGGACGTTTTGCGCATGCAGCAGGAGACCGAGGAGGCGTCGAGCGTGCTGTCCTATCTGGGCGGTACGCCGATGACCGCGTTCACCGACGTGCGCACGTCGCTGCATCTGGCGGAGATCGGCTCGGCGCTCTCGCCGCGCGCGCTGATGGAGATCGGCGCATGCCTGCGGGCAAGCCGCTCGGCGCGGGACGCCCTTGTGACGGACAGGGAGAACACGCCGCTGATCACGGCGAACGCGTCGCGGCTGTCGACGTTTCGGCCCATCGAGCAGGCGATATCGGACGCCATCATCAGCGAGGACGAGATCGCCGACCGCGCGAGTACAGAGCTGTTTTCGATCCGCCGCAAAATGCGCGCCTGCAACGAGCGCGTGCGCGAGAAGCTCAACGGCATGATCCGCAGCCCGATTTTCCAGAAATATTTGCAGGAAGCCATCATCACGATGCGCCAGGACCGCTACGTGCTGCCGGTCAAGCAGGAATACCGCGGCATGGTACCGGGTATCGTACACGACCAGTCGGCGACGGGCGCGACGATCTTCGTGGAACCGATGTCCGTGGTGGAGATCGGCAATGAGCTCAAGCAGCTGATCTCGCAGGAGCGCGCGGAGATCGACCGCATCCTGCGCGCGCTGTCGGCACAGGTCGCGCCCGAGGCGGCGGCCATTGCGGACAATCTCGCGATTCTGGCGCAGCTCGACTTCGCGTTCGCCAAGGCGTCGCTGGCGCGTCAGATGCACGCCGTCGCGCCGAAGATGAACGGCGAGGGGCGGCTGAACATCATGCGCGGACGCCACCCGCTGATTGACCCGGAGAAGGTCGTGCCGCTCGACATCCGGCTGGGCAAGGACTTCATCAGCCTGATCATCACAGGCCCGAACACCGGTGGCAAGACGGTCACGCTCAAGACGACCGGGCTGTTTACCTTGATGGCGCAGGCGGGCTTGCAGGTGCCGGCGGACTACGGCACGGAGCTGGCGGTGTTTGACGACGTGTTCGCGGATATCGGCGACGAGCAGAGCATCGAGCAGTCGCTCTCGACGTTCTCAGGCCACATGAAGAACATCGTGTCGATCCTTGAAAACGTGACGCCGGAGTCGCTCGTGCTCTTTGATGAGCTGGGCGCGGGCACCGACCCGACCGAGGGCGCGGCGCTGGCGCAGGCGATACTGTCCACGCTGCTGACGATGAAGACGCGCACGGTCGCTACGACGCATTACAGCGAGCTCAAGGAATACGCGCTGACGACGGAGGGCGTCGAGAATGCGTCGGTGGAATTCGACGTGGCGACGCTGAGGCCGACATACCGGCTGTCCATCGGCATCCCCGGCAAATCGAACGCATTCGAGATTTCCAGCAAGCTGGGCCTGCCGCAGTTCGTCATCGACAAGGCGAAGACGCTGCTCTCCAAGGAGCAGGTGCGCTTTGAGGACGTCATCGCCAACGCGGAATACCACAGGCAGGTCGCCCAGAAGGAACGCGAGCTCGCCGAGGAGGCGCGCGCCGAGATGGTCGCCATCCGAAATCAGGCCGACGCCGAGCGCAAGAAGCTCGAGGAGCAGCGCGACCGCGCCATCAAGAAGGCCAAGGACGAGGCCAAGCGCATCGTCGAGAACGCGCGGCGCGAATCGGAGGCCGTCATCGCCGAGCTGCGCGCGATGAAGAAGAGCGGCGGCGCGCAGGAGCACGAGATCCAGCGCGTCAAAAAGAAGATGGAACAGGCGCAGGACGCGCTCGCCGAGAAGAAGGAGATCGGCGGCGAGATCCCCAAGACCGTCAAGCCCGGCGATATGGTGCACATCGCGTCGATGGACGTGGATGCGACGATCGTCACCGCGCCGGACGCGAAGGGTTACGTGCAGCTTAAGGTCGGCATGATGAAGATGCGCGCGCAGCTCAGCGACCTTCGCACGCTGACGTCTACGCAGCAGATGATCAAGAAGGAGCAGAAGAAGCTCGAACGCAAGAAGCAGATGCGCGAGGCGCGCGTCGATGTGATGACCCGCAGCGTACGCCAGGAGATCGATCTGCGCGGCATGGCCGTGGACGAGGCGATCCCCGAGGTGCAGAAATTCATCGACGACGCGGTGATCTCCTCGCTCGGCGAGGTCAGCATCATTCACGGCGTCGGCACGGGCATCCTGCGCGCGGGCATACACGACTGCCTGCGCCGCCACCCGAGCGTCAGCAGCTTCCGTTTGGGGCGCTACGGCGAGGGAGAGGCGGGCGTGACGATCGTCAGCCTGCGATAATAAAACGGCGCACTTTGGGCAGGATAAGCCCGAGGTGAGCAGATGAACGGAACAAAACGCGGGAGAGCCGCTGTCTATGCGGCGGCGGTGGCGTGCGGCGCGCTGGCGTTTTCCATGAGCGGCGCGCAGACGAAGACGGTCTACGCACAGGGCGAATATGTGCAGGCGATTGAGGGCGTATCAAGCCCGTTCGCCGATGTGGCGCAGCTCGTCATGCCGTGCGTGGTCGGCGTGAGCAACCGGGCGAACACATACAGCATCGTCAGCGGACAGACGGAGCTCGTCGAGCAGGCGACCGGATCGGGCGTGGTCATCACGACGCAGGGCCACGTCGTCACGAATTACCACGTCGTTGAGGGCGCGAGCGACGTGCAGGTGCTCTGGCAGGGGCAGTATTTGCAGGCGGAGATCGTTGGCGTCGACGAGCTGACCGACCTCGCTGTGCTGCGGGTCACGGAGGACGTGACGCTGCCCGCGGTCAAGATGGGCGACCCGAACGCCGTGCGCGTGGGCGACTGGGCGATTGTCATCGGCAACCCGCTCGGCAATCAGTTTGCCGACACGCTGACGGTTGGCGTGGTGTCGGGCCTGGGGCGCGAGCTTGAGGACTCGCCGATCGTCAAGATGATGCAGACCGACGCGGCCATCAACAGCGGAAACAGCGGCGGCGGCATGTTCAACACGCGCGGCGAGCTGATCGGCATACCGTCGCTCAAGTTCAGCTCGTCGGGCCAGAAGGGCGTTGCGAGCATCGAAGGCATCGCGATGGCGATCCCGATGGACGTGGTGCAGCCGGTCGTCGACAGCCTGATCCAATACGGCAGGGTGACGCGGCCCAAGCTGGGCATATCCGTGATGACGCTGCGCGGAAGCGAGGAACCGACCGACGGTCTGCTTCCTGCGGGCGTCTATGTGAGCGCGGTGACAGAGGGCAGTCCGGCGCAGCGGGCGGGCATCAAGCCCGACGACATCATCATCGAGGTCGACAGCGAGCGTGTGATGCTGCACACAGACCTGACCAACCGCATCGCGGCGAGGCAGCCGGGCGACACGATCACGCTGACGATCTACCGCATACCGGGTCTGGCCGAGCTGACCGTACAGGACAGAATCCCACGGGGCGAGGAGATCGAGGTACAGGTGCAGCTCGAACTCCCGGCGCAGAGCACGTGAATAAACGAAAAGGCCTCCGTATTCCGAGACGGGATGCGGAGGATTTTTAATGCGATGACAAAACAGACTGCGGTCTGTCCGGTGTGACGCGGTGACACAGACGGGACGGACTGACTGCACAGGGCATGTGACACACAGAAAAAGCCTCCGTATTTCCGGGGAGAAATGCTGAGGCTTTTTGATGCGATGACAAAACCGACTGGCGGTCTGTTTTGCTCTGCGGGTGCGTAGTCAGCTCGCGGCGTTGCCGGAACTGGCGGCGACGGGGATCATGATGGACAGATGGAAGACGTCGCCCTGTGCGGTCACGCGGAGGTCGCCGCGCGTGTTCACGGATAGGGAGATCAGACGGCGCTCGGGGTCGTCGTTTTGCTGACGGCGTCGATGGCGTTGTCCAGAATGTTGCCGAAAAGCGCGTAGATGTCGCTGTCCTCCATGAAGCCGATGCGCCGCCCGTCCGCCATGTAGGTGAGCGTGATGTTCTGGGACGTGCAGGAGAGATTCTTTCCGGTGAGCACGACGTCCGGCGCGGCATTCTTGGTGTGCGGCTGGGTGTCGTACATGTCCACAAGTTTGCCGATCTTGTGCAGCTCCAGGCGCAGGCAACGTCGCCCAGCAAGGCGATCAGGTGGCGGATATCGTGGCATTTGATGTTGATGGCGTCGTGCAGGCGCTTATCCTGCTCGTAGCGCTGCTGCTCGGCGTGCAGGAGCTGAACGGCGATGCGCGCGCGGCGGTCGCTGCTGGGCTCGCGCAAATGGCGGACGCTGATGAGAATCGCCATCAGGGAGAACATGGCGCTCATGACGTGCAGGCTGTTGCGCACGTTGGCGACATCGCGGCCGACATAGCGCAGATTGAGATCAAGCACGATGGAAATGGCGACGACGCTCAGAGCCAGAAAGAGCGTGAGCTTGCTGTTGAGCATGGAAAAATCAAGCGTCGCCTTGCTGCGCTTGTTGCTGATGCACAGGCGGGTAATACACGGTGATGGTGATGAGCATCAGCAGCATGAGGCAGAACCTGTCCAGCAGGACGGGAAAATAGGGCGCGGTATCGCGCGGAATCTCGATGAGGCGCTCGCACATGTTTTGAATCGAATAGGCGACCGTGATGCCGTACAGGCTCTGGAAAATCGAGACACGGCTCATGAACGGGATGGACGCGAGATAGAGCGTAAAGAGGCTCAGATATTTGAGTGTGCCGATGGGGAATGTGGCGTGCTCCCAGAAAGGCGAAAAGGCAGAGGGGTTTCTCCCGTTGAGGCCGGAGAGCTGCGTGACGAGCATGTAGAGCAGGCTGATGAGAATCGTAGCGGAGGCCCGGAGATTGAAATGCTTGCGCCGCTCCAGACACGCGGCGATGATGACGCAGCAGACGCTCACGCAGAGCGAGATGAGCATGTCGTCCATCAGGAAGGTGACAAGTGCCGAAATGAAGCCTTGCATGACAATCACTCTTTTCAAAAATCTTTCTCATTCGTGCAGCCGCATGCCGGAAGCAACCTCGAGATGCCGTGGCTTGACAAGTGCCGCGCGCTGGTCTACGGCTGCCTCGGCGGACAGGCAGGCGCGCAGGCGATGCTCGACGTGCTCTGCGGCGACGCGTGTCCCGGCGGCAAGCTGGCCGAGACGTTCCCGGTGGCCTACGCCGATGTGCCGGTGCATCGGTACTATCCCGGAGCGCAGCGCACCAGCGAATACCGCGAGGGCCTGTTCGTGGGCTACCGCTACTTCGTGACGAGCGGTCGGCTCGTGCAGTTCCCGTTCGGCTTCGGCCTGTCCTACACGAGCTTTGCCTATGCCAACATCGAGGCGGACGAAAAGCACGTGTCCTTTGACCTGACGAACACGGGGAAGGTCGCGGGCGACGAGATCGCGCAGGTCTACGTCGGCCTGCCGGGGCAAAGGTCTTCCGTCCGGCGCGCGAGCTGAAGGACTTTGCACGCGTGAGCCTTGCGCCCGGCGAGACGAAGCGCGTGACGATCGAACTCGACGACAAGGCGTTCCGCTATTTCAACGTCAAGACGAACTGCTTTGAGATCGAGGGCGGCACATATGACGTGATGGTCGCGGCGAGCGCGGAGGACATCCGCCTGACGGTGCAGGTCGCGGTCAGGGGGACGGACGCGCCGCTGCCCTACGAGGGGAAGGAATTTGACTGCTACCGCAGGGCCGAGTTGGAGAACGTGCCGGACAGCGCGTTCGCGGCGCTGCTGTGCAGGCCGATTCCGCCGCACAACTGGGATGAGAAAGCGCCGCTTGAGATGAACGATGCGCTCATGCAGCTCTACTACGCCAAGAACCCGCTGGCCCGGCTGGTGGGACGCAAGCTGCAGGGCATGCAGGCCAAATCCATCGCGGCGGGCAAGCCGGACCTCAACATCCTGTTCATCTACAACATGCCCTTCCGAGGCATCGCCAAGATGATGAACGGCATGGTTTCCATGGAGATGGCGCAGAGCATCCTCAAGATGGCCAACGGACACTTCCTGCGCGGCCTCGGCAGGCTGATCAAGGGCTTCGTGACGAGGCCGGGCCTTAAAAAGATGGAGGACAAGTAAAACAGACTGCGGTCGGTTTTTGCGTAAAACGGGCCGGAAGTCGGGAATATACGAATAAGCAAGGTGAGCATCAAGGCAAGCAATTTCATCACGAATTTCGTCAGGGAGCACCCGAAGGCGGCGCAGTGGATCCGCGAGGGCGGCCTGTTCGTCATCGTCAGCAACCTGATTACGGTGTTCAAGTATGCGATTCTGACGTTCCTGCCCAATGCGTTCAAGTCGCTGTGGGCGGTCAACTTCGGCTGGCCGGGCATTCAGGGGCGTCGCTCTTCGGGCAGCCGTTCACGTGGAACATATTCGGCACCGGCGTGGGCGAGGGCTCGACCGACAAGCATGACGGCGGCCTGTACTACTCCGTCGACTACGAGGAGGGCATCTACATCGGCTACCGCTGCTGCGAGATGCGCGGCTACACCGACGGCGAGGAATGGTACAATGCGAACGTCGTGTATCCGTTCGGCTACGGCCTGAGCTACACCACATTTGACTGGGCGGTGGGCGAGCCGTCCGCGGCGGAGATCACCGAGGGCGAGGACATCACCGTTGACGTGACCGTCACCAACACCGGCTCCGTCGCGGGCAAGGACGTCGTGCAGCTGTACGCTTCCGCGCCGTACTACGAGGGCGGCATAGAGAAGGCGCACAAGGTGCTCGTGGGCTACGAGAAGACCGGCATGCTCGAGCCGGGCGCGAGCGAGACCGTGACGCTGACCTTCTCTCCGTACGATCTGGCGAGCTATGACTACCGTGACGTGAACGCGAACGGCTTCCGCGGCTACGTGATCTGCGACTTCAACACGATTCCGCAGTACATGATCCCGCGCCAGATGTTCTACGCGGGCGGCGACCTCGACCTGGCGACGCTGACGTCCAGCATGTGGACGGACGCGGATACGTCCAGCAACGGCGACGCCATCGTGCTGCGCAACGCGGTCAAGAACATCCTGTACGCCTACGTCAACTCCGACGCGATGAACGCCGAGGTCATAGGCTATGAGCCGCAGGTCTGGCATGGTTATGACCATCCTCAACGGCGCGGTCGCGGTGCTGCTGGTGCTCTGGAGCGTGCTGGCGATTGTTCACACCGTGAAGCACAACAAGAAGGTCAGGGCGGTGCAGGCTGCCTGATCGAAGGCAAACCTCATGCGGCCCCTCCCAAGGCGGGAAGGGCCGCTTTTTGAAAGCGGCGAAAATGGGAGTATATAATATGAAGAAAAAGATGTTTGCGGCAATACTGGCGGCGGCTTCCTGCATGACGGCGGGTGCGCTGGCGCAGGTGGAGGACGCGTCGATCCTCGTGCGCGGATACTCGTTCGGGCCGGGCGTCCCGGCGGTCGTGCTGCAATTGAGCGAGGCGGCCGGGAGCGTCGCGGCCGGTGAGATCAGCGTGAGCACGGCGGGCGTGGCGCGCGAGGTCACGGGCGCGTATCTGTGCGACGAATGGGGCGAGGCTGTCGAGGGCGCTTCCGACCGCGTGGCGCTGACGCTTTCGGAGGCGGAGCTGCGCGAGGCGTCGCCGTTTGACTCGAAGGGCTTCACGACGCACAGCACGTGGCGCGAGAGCTACCCGGTGACGATCAAAGGCACGCTGACCACGGTTGCGGGCGGGGATACGCTTGATGTCGATGCCGACCTGATCGGTGCACGCATCAGCCCGGACACGGCGCTGCTCAATCGGCGCATGGAGCACACGGGCGTATACGAGAACCCGATGACCGGCGCGCAGGACGGGATCACCATCCGCATGGCGGCCTACGAGCCGGAGGTGCTGGCGGGCGGAGACAAGCAGCCGCTCATCGTCTGGCTGCACGGCCACAGCGAGGGCGGCACGGATGTCAATATCGCGCTGCTGGGCAACGAGGTGACGGCGCTGGCGAAGGAGCCGATTCAGGCGCATTTCATTAGCGAGGATGGCGTGAGCGGCGCGTATGTGCTCGCGGCTCACTGCGAGACCTGCTGGATGGATCATGGCGACGGGCTCAACGGCGACGGCACGCAGAGCTCGCGCTACATCGCGGCACTCAGGGACGCCATCGACGCGTACATCGAATCGAACCCCGATGTGGACGCGAGCCGCATCTATCAGGCGGCTGCTCCAACGGCGGTTACGTGACGGTGCACATGCTCATGGCGTATCCCGGCACGTTCGCGGTGGCGTTCCCGATCTGCGAGGCGGTCTGCCATCCCGAGGGCTCGGCGGACGGCACGAGCATGTTGAACGATGAAATGTTCGATTCGCTGTCGTATGAAGCGATCTGGTTCGTGCAGTCGGCCGACGACGTGGCGGTCGATCCGAACAAGGATGTCATCCCGACGTACCGCGACCTGATCTTCATGGGCGCGGAGGACTACTGGCTGTCGATGTTCGCCAGCTACAACCACGCGGTCTGGGCGCCTGTTTTTAAGGACAAGGTGACCGGCGTGCAGGACCCGATGGTCGTCTCTGAGGAGATGCGCACAGAGCCGACGAACAACGGCGGCGGCGCGCTCGACGCGGCGGGCTTCACGAATCTGTTCGACTGGCTGAACGCGCACGTTCTGGCCGAGTGATGCACGAGGAAAATTTCACATGAACAAAGCGCCGGATGCAGGGCAAGAGCCGATCGTCCGGCGCTTTTCGCGCGTATATCTCCGCCGTTTTTTGCATAGGTTTGCGTGACGGCAGGGAGGGATGTTATGCAGGCCTACGATTTGTACAAGGACATCTCGGAGCGGACGCAGGGCGACGTATACATCGGCATCGTCGGCCCGGTGCGCACGGGAAAATCGACGTTCATCCAGAAATTCATGGAAAAGCTCGTCATCCCCGGCATCGAGAATGCGCACATCCGCGCAAGGACGCTGGACGAGCTGCCCCAGAGCGGTTCGGGCAGGACGATCATGACGACGCAGCCCACGTTCGTGCCCAACGAGGCGGTGGAGGTCACGCTGCCTGCGGACAACCGCGTGCGGCTGCGGCTGATCGACAGCGTGGGCTATCTTGTCGACGGTGCGCTCGGCACGCAGGAGGGCGAGGCGCTGCGCATGGTGCGCACACCGTGGGCCGCCGAGGAGATGCCCTTTGAGCAGGCGGCGGAGACAGGCACGCGCAAGGTCATCGGCGAGCACTCGACCATCGGCCTCGTGGTAACCACCGACGGCAGCGTCACCGACCTGCCGCGCGCGGCGTATGTCCCGGCGGAGGCGCGGGTCATCGCGGAGCTCAAGGCGCTGGAAAAGCCGTTCGCCGTCGTGCTCAACACGGAAAACCCGCAGTCCGCCAAGACGCAGAGCCTGCGCAGGGGGCTCGAGGAGCAATACGGCGTGCCGGTTGAGGCCATCAACGTCGCAAACATCGAGGAGGAGGACATTCGCGGTATCCTCGAGCGCGTGCTCGGCCAGTTCCCGGTGGTGTCCGTGAGCATCCAGACGCCGGAGTGGCTCGGCGCACTGGACGCCGGGCATTGGCTGGTGACGAGCCTGATGCAGAGCCTGCAGGAGGCTGCGCCCGACAGCCTGCGCATCGGCGACATCGCCGGCTTCGCACAGCATGTGGCCGATAACCCGTACATCGAGACCGTGAGCGAAAAGAGCATCGACCACGGCGGCGGCACGGCGCTGATGCAGATGAATTTGACGGAGGGGCTGTTCAACCAGATTCTCGCCGAACAGTGCGGTACGCCGATCAGGAGCGACGCGCATCTGCTGTCGCTGCTTCGCGAGCTGGTCGCGGCTAAGCGCGAGTATGACCACGTGGCGCAGGCCCTGCAAAGCGTGCGGGAGACGGGATACGGCCTCGTGCCGCCGCTGCTGGAGGAGATGACGCTCGCGGAGCCGGAGATCATGAAGCAGGGCGGGCGCTTTGGCGTGCGGCTGCGGGCGAGCGCGCCGAGCCTGCATCTGATCCGCGTCGACATACAGACGGAGGTCTCGCCCGTGGTCGGCACGGAGCAGCAGAGCGAGGAGATGATCCGATATCTGATGGAGGGCTTTGAGCAGGACCCGCAGAAGATATGGGGGAGCAATCTGTTCGGCAAGCCGCTGTCCGACCTTGTGCGTGAGGGGCTATCCAACAAGCTCATGCACATGCCGGACGACACGCAGATCAAGGTGCAGCAGACGCTCGAAAAGATCATCAACGAGGGCGGCGGGGGCATGGTCTGCATCCTGCTGTAAAATAAAATCGGACAGATATTTCATACCGACCGCCGGTCTGTTTTACGCAGCAGACCGCCGGTCGTTTTTTGCATGCGCAAAAGGAGCGGACGACGGCGGGCATACACACAATTTGATTTCGTGAACAAGAATAAATAATGTTCGTTCTTTATTTTCAACCGCGCGCATGTATGGTATAATGTAGCGTAACATTATTATTTCATGCTGGGCAGATAGCGAAAAGCGTGATGCCCGTTTGAAAATGCGAAGGGAGGAACTTGTCTGTGGCTACTACCCAGACATTTGGCGGCGGCGTCCATCCTCGTGAGTTTGGCAACGGAAAAGACTCGACCAAATCCGCGATGATCGTGAATGCGGCTGCCCCGGCTCGGGTGACGATCGCAATGTCTCAGCATGCCGGCGCGCCTGCTGTGTGCTGCGTGAAACCCGGCCAGACCGTCAACATGGGCCAGGTCATCGGCACGGCACAGGGTGTGATTTCCGCGCCGGTGCATGCGTCGGTTTCCGGCAAGGTCGTTGCGGTGACGGCCTGCACGGTTGCCAGCGGCAGAAACTGCACGGCGGTTGTGATCGAGAATGATTTTGAGGATCGTTGGGACGAATCGGTCAAGCCCTGCGGAAACGTGGACGCGCTCACCCCGTCCGAGATCGTGCAGAAGGCGATCGACTGCGGCATCGTGGGCATGGGCGGCGCTGCATTCCCCACGGCGGTCAAGCTGGACACGACCAAGGAGACCCTGACGATCGACACGCTTGTGGTCAACGGCAGCGAGTGCGAGCCGTACCTCACCAGCGACGACAGGATCATGATTGAGCAGGCCGAGCAGATCATCGACGGCGTGAAGCTGGCGATGAAGGCCAGCGGCGTCAAGTGCGCGAAGATCGGCGTGGAGGACAACAAGCCCGAGGCCATCGCCGCGCTCAAGGCCGCCGCGAAGGACGGCATTGAGGTTGTTGCGCTGCCGGCGAAATATCCGCAGGGCTTTGAGAAGATGCTGATCTACGCGCTGACGGGCCGCATCGTGCCCAACGGCGCGCTGCCCAAGGCCGCGGGCTGCATCGTTTTGAATGTCGGCACCTGTGCGGCGCTCTCCGCCGCCGTGCGCGAGGGCAGGCCGCTCATCGACCGCGTCGTGACCGTCGCGGGCCGCGTGGCCAAGCCCATGAACGTGCGCTGCCGCATCGGCACCAACCTCATGGACATCGTGGACATGGCGGGCGGCCTGACCGAGGGCGTGCGCAAGCTGATCTCCGGCGGCGCGATGATGGGCATGGCGATGCCTACGCTCAACGTGCCGGTCACCAAGAACTTCGGCGGCTTCGTCGCGCTGGGCGAGGAAGGCGTGCATAACGAGGAATCCGCGTGCATCCGCTGCGGACGCTGCGTGCGTGCCTGCCCGATGAAGCTGATGCCCGCGAAGATCGACACGCTCGTGCGTCACGGCAACTATGACGGCGCGATCGCTGCGGGCGCGCTCAACTGCATGGAGTGCGGCTCGTGCACCTACGCCTGCCCGGCCAAGCGCGAGCTGACGCAGAGCTGCCGCGTGGCCAAGGCCGTGGCCAGAAGCAAGAAGTCCTAACGAGTTACGGAGGAACGTGAAAATGTCTAAGTATGTGATTTCGTCTTCTCCGCATCTGCGCGACAGCGTGAGCACCAGGAGCATCATGCAGGACGTCTGCATCGCGATGCTGCCCGCCTGCGTGGTGGGCGTGCTGATGTACGGCTACCGCAGCCTCATCATCCTGGCGCTGTCCGTCGCGGCGGCGGTTTTGAGCGAGTGGTTCTACTGCAAGGCCGCTCACACGAAGAATACGATCGGCGATTTCAGCGCGGTCGTCACCGGCATGCTGCTGGCGATGAACCTGCCGTCCACCGTGCCGTTCTGGATGCCGGTGATCGGTTCTGTCATCGCGATTCTGCTGTGCAAGTGCATCTTCGGCGGCATCGGCCAGAACTTCATCAACCCGGCGCTGGCCGCCCGCGCGATTCTCTCGCTGTCCTGGGCGAGCCAGATGAACACCTTCCCGCAGCCGGCGTTCTTCAACCTCGCCGGTGTGGATGCCGTGGCCTCCGCGACCCCGATTTCCGGCGCGGCAAACGGCGGCTTCACGCTCTGGCAGCTGTTCATCGGCGCGATTCCGGGCACGATCGGCGAGACCTGCAAGCTCGCGCTGCTCATCGGCGCGGCGTATCTGTTCTGGCGCAAGGTCATCACCTGGCACATCCCGGCGGCCTTCATCGGCACGTTCGCCGTGTGCTACCTGATCGCTACGGGCTTTGACGTGCACGAGGTGCTCTATCAGGTGCTCTCCGGCGGCCTGATCCTGGGCGCGTTCTTCATGGCGACGGACTACTCGTCCTCTCCGGCGACGCCCAAGGGCAAGCTGGTCTTCGGCTTTGGCTGCGGCTTGCTGCTGTTCATCTTCCGTTACTGCAAGAGCACGCCGGCGGAGTGGTGCTCGTTCGCCATCCTGCTGATGAACGTCGTGTCCCCGCTGATCGAGCGCGTGACCGGCATCAAGAGCTTTGGGGAGGGCAAGATGCATGCGTGATATTGGAAAGCTTGCGCTTCGTTTGTTCATCTTTTCGCTCGTTGCGGCCGTCGCGCTTGCGCTGACCAACGAAGTGACCAAGGGCCCGATCGAGGCCCAGAAGCTCGCGTCGAAGATGGAGGCCCTCTCGAAGGTGCTTCCGGGCTGCGAATACGAGCAAATTGAATATGAAGGTTTGGCTGAGGACAGCGTGCTCGAGGAGATCTTCGTGGGCAAGAATGCCGCGGGCGAGATCGAGGGCTATGCGCTGACGGCCAGCCCGAACGGCTACGGCGGACCGATCCCGATCACCATCGGCGTGAGCGCGGGCGGCTACGTGACGCAGACCTTCGTCGGCGCGCTGCAGGAGACTGCGGGCCTTGGCACGAGGGTCGGCGAGCCGGACTTTATGGATCAGTTCATCGCCATCGCGGCGGACCCCGACACGCTTGATGACGATGTGGACACCATCGGCGGCGCGACCGTCTCCTCCAGCGCGTTCATCGGCGCTGTCAGCGAGATGCTCGCCTACACCAAGAACACGCTGGGCATCGCGCCCAACAAGGGCGACAAGGACGCCATTCTCGCGGCGGCGGCTGCGGCCTCCGGCGAGGCGGCGGAGCCCGTCGTGACGACCAACACCTACGACGTGACCGGCTATGGCCCGATCAAGGTCGAGATCGGCGTGGATGACGCGGGCAAGATCGCCTCGATCGCCATCCTCGAGCACAACGAGACGCCGGGCTTCGGCGCTGACCTGATCGCCGATGCTGCCGTGTTCGGCGCGCTGATCGGTCAGGACATCGCGACGGCGCAGATCGACGTGAAGGCTGGCGTCACGCTGACGAGCAACGCCATCAACGAGGCGCTGAAGATGGCCGGTTCCCCGGCTGAGGGCGGCGCGAAGACGTATGACGTGCAGGGCTTTGGCCCGATGAAGGTTGCCGTTGAGGTCGATGACGCGGGCAAGATCGTCTCTGTCTCCGTTGTGGAGCACGGCGAGACGCCGGGCCTGGGCGCTGACCTGATCGCTGACGCGACCGTGTTCGACGCGCTGGTGGGTCAGGACATCGCGACGGCGCAGATCGACGTGAAGGCGGGCGTGACGATGACCAGCAACGGCATCAATGACGCGCTCAAGCAGGCTGCCGCCGATAACGGCGCTGTGGCCGGCCCGGCTGGCGATCCCTACACCGTCAAGGGCATGAACAAGTTTACCCTTTATATTGAAGTTGCGGACGGCAAGATCGTCTCCGTGGCTGCCCCGGATCACAGCGAGACGCCGGGCTTTGGTGCGGACATGCTGACCGAGGAAGCGCTCGCCGCGCTGGTGGGTGCGGATCTGTCGACCGCGAAGGTGGATGTCAAGGCCGGTGTGACGCTGACCAGCGACGCCATCAACAACGCGCTTGCGCAGGCCGCCATCGCCAACGGCGTCGCGGTTGTCGAGGACGCTGTTGCGGCTCCGTCCGATGCGGTGGAGGAGAGCGCTCCGGCTACCGACGCGCCTGTGTACGAGGTGACCGGCTTTGGCCCGATGAAGGTCGCGGTTGCGGTTGACGACGCAGGCAAGATCGTGTCTGTGGCCGTGACCGAGCACAACGAGACGCCGGGCCTGGGTGCTGACCTGATCGCGGATACCGCCGTGTTTGGTGCGCTGGTGGGTCAGGATATCGCGACGGCGAAGATCGACGTGAAGGCGGGCGTGACGATGACCAGCAACGCCATCAACGATGCGCTGGCTCAGGCCGCTAAGGAGGTGCAGTAAGTGAAGGAACTGCGTAAAATCTTCATGAACGGCATCATTGACGAGAACCCCACGTTCCGCATGGTGCTGGGCATGTGCCCGACGCTGGCGATCACCACGGCGGCG
>CALVTQ010000134.1 GCA_944362695.1 uncultured Clostridia bacterium | reverse complement strand
CTGTCCGCCGCCACGCTATGCGCGGCCATCGCACCTCGTGCCGTTTGAATGGTAGGGCGTGCCGTCGTCGTCGGCGCCGTGGTACGTGCCGGCAACGCGCACCATGCCGTGATTGCCCTCGCCTGCGGCGGTTACGGTGAACGTGCCGGTCTCATGCACGCCGAAGGAGCTCTCCAGCTCAAACGTATACGCGCCCTCGAACGCGGGCATGAAGCGCACGCGATAGACGCCCTCGCCGTCGTAGAAGCCCGTCACGCGCACGGTCTCCCCCGCGCCGCAAAACGCCGCATGCACGCTCTGTTCGGCAAATGGGTTGCCCTCCTTCGGGCCGCACACGGTCAGTTCAAATACGTCCCAACGCCGCACCATTGCGGGATATTGCAGCTTGTCCATGCTCATCGCTTTTCCTTTCGTTTTTGATGATATTGTATCCCCTTTTTCGCCCGAATTCAATAGTGGTTCTTGCCCAAGCTCGTCGCCGGCGCAAAAATCAGCCGCGCCGGGCCGGGAAAATGGAGCGCATATGCTCCCCGCTTCCCCGACGCCGGCGCAGTCTTGTATTCACTTGTGCATCACGCCATCCGCTCAAACACGGGGATCACATCAAGCGGCGCGGGCGCGCTGACCGTCTGTCCGCCCGAGAGCACGTCGCCCGTGTCGATGTTCTTCCACTTCGTCCCGACCGGCAGATACACGTCGCGGCTGCGCACGCCCGGCGCCATGACCGGCGCGACGAGATACTTGCCGCCGAACATGTATTGATCCTGCATGGCCGCGCACGCCGGGTCGTCCGGGAATTCGTAATACATGCCGCGCAGCAGCGGCGTGCCATTTTCGTGCGCCTCGCGCATCAGATCGCGCACGTAATCGCGCATCTCCTCGCGCCTGTTCATGTATTTGACGAGGATCGGATACGCCTCCTCGCCGAAGCTCCACACCTCGTTGTCGCTGCCGGAGTTGAGCACGCGCGTGCCGTCCTTGCGATAGACGGGCTCGGCGGGCTGACGGTCGCCGTGTATGCGCATGACAGGGCAATAGCAGCCCCACTGGAACCAGCGCACCAGCAGCTCGCGGAAGCCGGGGGCCTTCGGGTTGCCGCCGTGGAAGCCGCCAATGTCCGTCGTCCACCACGGGATGCCCGCCACGCCCATGCTCAGGCCCGCACAGACCTGGCGGCGGAAATACGTCCAGTCGCTCATGATGTCGCCGGACCAGACGAGCGCGCCGTAGCGCTGGCTGCCCGCCCACGCGCAGCGCACGAGATTGACCGGGTTTTCCTGCCCGGCCTCGCGCATGCCCTCAAAGAACGTGCGGGAGTACAGCTGCGGATAGATGTTGCCCATCATCTGGCCGTTGCCCGCGTGGAAGCGGAAATGGCGGAAATCGTACGTGCCCAGCTCCGGCTCGGCCTCGTCCAGCCAGAAGATGCGGATGCCGAGGTCGTAGTAATTCTTTTTGCACTTGTCCCAGACATAGGCGCGGGCGCGCGGGTTCGTCGCGTCCCAGAACATCGAGTCCTCAACAAAGCGCATGCCGATCTGCTCGCCGTAGTCCGCGCGCATGAGCAGCCCCTGCTGCTTCATTTCTTCATAGTTTTCGCTCGTCAGCGCAACCTGCGGCCAGATGCTGACCATCAGCTCGATGCCCATCTCCTTGAGCTCTTTGACCATCGCCTCGGGATCGGGGAAGAACTCCGGGTCGAAGCGGTAGTCGCCCATGCGCGGCCAGTGGAAGAAGTCGCAGACGATCACATCGATGGGCAGACCGCGCCGCTTGTATTCGCGCGCGACGCTCAAAAGCTGCTCCTGATTCCAGTAGCGCAGCTTGCATTGCCAGAAGCCCAGGCCGTATTCCGGCATCATCGGCACATGGCCCGTCGCGCCGGCGTAGTTGCGGCTGATGTCCTTGGGCGTGTCGCCCGCGGTCACCCAGTAGTCCATCTGCTTCGTCGCGTCGGCGTGCCAGGTCGTGCGGTTGCGGCCAAAGCTGACGTAGCCCAGCGCCGGGTTGTGCCACAGGAAGCCATAGCCCCGGCTGGACATGACGAACGGCACGCTCGCCTGCGAGTTGCGGTGCTTGAGCTCGAGCGTGCAGCCCTTCCAGTCGACGCTCTCCTCCTGATACTGGCCCATGCCGTAGAGCCGCTCGCCGTCCTGCCCCTCGAACGTGACATTCAGCGCAAAGTCGCCGCCCGTCTGCGGCGCGTACTCGCGCGGGGTCAGCGTCAGCGCGTTGCCGCCATCGGTTTCGCGCAGGAGCAGCTCGCCCTTCTGGTTGTAGAACGAGAGCCGCGCGTTGCGCTTCCAGCCCTCGGCCTCGATCACCGCCGTGATCTTGCCGTTGCGCAGCACAGCGCGCTCGTCGCCCGCCTCGATCCCGATATCGCCCTCGATATTTTGGGGATCGAGCAGCGCGAAACGCTCGTCGCCGATCTCGCCCATCTGTTTTGCCCGCACGCGCAGGCTGTCGCGGCCCCACGGGGTCACGATGACGGTCTCGCCGTTGCTGCGGAAGATGATTTCGTTGCCCTTTCGCTCGATGTATTTCATACGCGTTCCTCCCTGATCGCGTGCTTTCCGCATCGCCTCGCGCGCCTGCGGAAGCGTTTTATTCGTCCATATTATATTTCTTCAGGAACTCGATTTCTTCCTCGTCGTAGGGCGTAAAATCGCGATGGAAAATATCATGCATCCATAGATGAAAATCCATATCGCTGCGCACCTTCAGATACTCCCACGGCTCGTTATACTGCATCTTGCCGTTGACGAAGCCGAAGAAGTAGCTGCCGACGTTTTCCTTTTTGAGCAGCGGCGGATGCGTCTGAATGAAGCTGCGCATGAGCCTGTGGAGCCACTCGTCGCAGATCACCGGGCAGCCGTACGCCTTGAGCCTGCGGATGAAATCGCGCATGTGGACATAGTCGCCGTAGTAGTGGAACGTGATGATGTCCGACAGCTCGAGCGCGGCCAGCTCGATCTCCGTCTCGATGCGCGGGTCCTTGAGGTATTCGTCCGGGTAGGGATAGCCCGGCATGCTCGCAAACACGTCGGCTGTGAGCGGCTGGGAGACGTCGTTCTCGCGCAGGAAGGCGAACACATTGCGCATCATCGCAAGCGACGCGCTGCCCCGGCCCGAGTTGCCCGGCTCATTCCATACGTTCCAGATCAGGATGCGCGCATCATCGCCGTAGTGCTGCGCGAGCTGGCTAATGTAATCGCGCACGACGTCCTCCATGCCGGGGTCGTCGGTCACGTTGTAGCCCATGCCCACGTCCTCGTCAAAGCAGGTCACGTTCGTCCCGCCGATGTATCCCGGCTCCGGCTCGGGCTGCGGGCCAAACGTCATCGGCTGATACAGCTTGCGCGGCACGCAGCAGTCGTCAAAGAGCACGGGCATGACGGTGATGCCGTTTTCCTCGCAGATGGCGAGGAACTCGTCCACGTGCCTGAAGAACACGTCGGGCTTCACGCGCCACAGCTCAAACGGAAAGAGCGTGCGCACGGAATTGAGCCCGATGCTGCGGGCGAGCGCGAGCTCCCGTCTGATGCAGGAGAACACGCGCTCATGGTCGTATTCCTGCCACATTTCGGTGAGGTTGATGGCCTCGGACGGGTAATAGTTGCAGCCGGTGATCCACGGCCTCCCGGCGTACCAGTCGCCGATCTCCCGCTCTGTCCATCGTCTTTTCATCGCATCATTCCTCCTTTTTATTCCTTGACCGAGCCGAGCGTGATGCCGGCGATGAAGTAGCGCTGCATGAACGGATACAGCGCCAGAATCGGGATCGTGGAGACGACGATCTTCGCCGCGTTGAACGTGCGCTGGGACATCATCGCCATCAGCTGATCGGAGGACAGGCCCAGCGTCGTCATGTCCGACGCGCGCACGGTCAGCGACTGAATGTACGTCTGGAGCGGGATTTTCGCGGCGCTGTTGATGAACAGCATGCCGTCAAAGAAGTTGTTCCAGTGGCCGATGACGCTGAACAGCGTGATCGTTGCGATGGCGGGCTTGGCCAGCGGAATGTAGATTTTAATCAGCAGATCGAACTCGCTCGCGCCGTCCAGCTCCGCCGACTCGCGCACGGCCGAAGCAGGTTGCGGAAGAAATTCATCAGCAGAATCACATTGAACACCGGCACCGCGCCCGGCAGCACGAGCGCCCAGATCGTATCCATGATGCCCGTGTAATACACGGCGAAATACAGCGGCACGGTGCCCGCGCTGAAGAGCATGCAGAACAGCAGCAGCCACATGTAGCGGTCGCGCGCCGGGAAGCGGCGGCTGTCCATGGACAGCGGAAACGCCATCGCCAGCGAGATCAGCAGATTGACCGCGCCGCCGAGGACCACGCGCAGCGCCGACACGCCGAACGCATTGAAGAACCGGCTGTCGCGCATCAGGTATTCATAGGACGTCAGCGTCGGATCGACCGGCCAGAATGAGACCTTGCCCGCAACCGCCGCATCCTTGCTCGACAGCGACAGCGCCACCACATTCATCAGCGGCAGGAGGCAGACGACCAACGTGATCACCAGCAGAACGGTCACGATGGCCTCGACGATCGTGTTTTCCAAAGAGCGATAGAATTTCACGGTTTTCTCCTCCCTTCCTCAGAAAATGCGGTAGCCCGCGAACCGGTCCGCCAGCCAGTAGGACAGCGAGATCAGCACGAAGCTGACGATGGACTTGGTCAGGCCGATGGCCGTGGACAGCGAGAATTGATAGCTGACGAAGGCCATGCGGTAGACATACGTGTCGATGACGTCGCCGGTCTCGTAGACGATCGGGCTGTACAGGTTGTAGATCTGATCGAAGCCCGCGTTGAGGATGTTGGCGATGTTGAGCGTGGCGACCAGCACGATCGTCGTGCGGATGGCGGGCAGTGTGATATGCCAGATCTTGGCCATGCGGGACGCGCCGTCGATGTCCGCCGCCTCGTAGAGCTCCGGATTCACATCGGCCAGCGCCGCGATGAAGATGACCGCGCCGTAGCCGAACTCCTTCCACACGTCGCTGAGGATGATGACCATCTGGAAATACTTGTTCGAGCCGAGGAACAGAATCGGCTCGTCGCTCAATCCCAGGCTCATCATCATCTGGTTGACGATGCCGTCCGTGTCCAGGATGCCGCGGAAGATCGTCGCCAGGATGACCCAGGACAGAAAGTGCGGCAGATACGCGACGGTCTGCACTGCCTTTTTGAAGCGCACGAACGAGGATTCGTGCAGTAGCACGGCAAAGAAGATCGACCCCACCAGGCTCAGCGCCATCTTGCCGATGGAGATGACGAGCGTATTGCGGATGATCTTGTATGTGTCCGGCAGCTGGAACAGGAACTTGAAATTCTCAAGCCCCACAAACTCGGATTTGAACGGGCCGAACGCCGGTATGAAGTCCTGCATGGAGATCATGACGCCCATGAACAGGGGCAGCACGTTATAGATCAGCAGCAGGACGACGCCCGGCAGCAGAAGCAGATGAAAGGGCCACGTCCTCCTTTTCATTCTGTTTTTGGCAGGGGCTGTATGCGCCATACGCTTTCCCTCCGCTCTTTTTTGCATCTTGAATTGTCAAGTCAAGCGCAACACGCGCTGCAAGGTCATCTTCCTGAGCGGCGTGCGCGATTTTGACAACATCTATCGCGTGATTCAGAGCCCGAACGCGCGCTTTTTGACCAAAATGGAGCCCGCCGAACGCATCCTCGCCGTCGCGCGCGAGGTTCTGGGCGAGGTCGAGCAGCAGGACAGCCGTCTCGCGCAGGAGCAGTATCACGCGCTGCTTTATTGCCTGTCCGCGTCCCAGACGCAGCATCCGCGCGCCGAGGAACGCCTGCGCGCGATGGACGGCCCCGTCGTCTTTGAACGCGGCACGGCGTTCGCGTGCTTCACGATGCGCCAGGCGTGGGCCTATGACGCGCAGTAGGACGCCATGACGCGTCTTGCCTCGCTCGCCCCCGAATGTGCGGACGGCGAGCCCTTCCATTTCCTGCGCACGGGCGGCGATCAGGCCGTGCTCATCATGCAGCTTGCCGCGGACGGCGCCGCGCTGCCCAGCCGCCTCGCAGCCCTGTGCCGGCGCGCCGGTCAGACCGGCGGACAGCCCCTGTGCGTCTATGCCGCGGGCGATCGCACGCTGCCCGATCTGCTCGCCGCCTGCCGCGAGGCTCAAAGCCTTTCGCGCAGGATTTACGCGCCGTCGGACAGCCCCATCCCGCTTGCGCAGGCGCGGGAGCTCGGCACGGGCGCACGCCGCGACGCCTTTGCGCAGGTCGATTTCCAGCTCCAGCTCGCGCAGAGCTTCCTCGCGCTGGGCCAGAAGGACAGCTTCACCCGGCTGGCCTGCGAGCTCTTCGAGCGCTGTCTGACGCCGTCGCTGAATCCGGGCTGCGCGATGTACGTCTATTCGAGCGTGCTGTCCATGCTCATCCATGCCCCTGCCGCCGCGCGTCATCCCGACCTCGTCGATCACCTCAAGGGCGAGCGCTTCCTCACCCCGGCGACCATGGCCGAATGGCATCAGGCCAGGCAGCGGCTGCATGACGCATGCACACTCGCCTTCGACACGCTCTTCCCCGCCGACCCCTACGCCAATGCGGAGGTCATCGCGGGTATTCAGCAATACATACAGGATCACCTCGACCACGACCTCTCCCTCAACGCGCTGAGCGCCCGCTTCAACCTCACGCCCAACTATCTTTCGCGCTATTTTAAGGAGAACACGGGCCGCAACCTGCACGACTACATCTCCGAGCTACGCCTCGGCACGGCCAAGCAGCTGCTGCTCAACTCCAACGCCCGCATCAACGAGATCGCCTCCCGCGTGGGCTACGATTCCGCGCATACGTTCATCCGCGCGTTCAGGCGGCGTTTCGGCGCGACCCCGGCGGAATACAGAGGCCGCAAGGGACGCGCGCGCTGACCGCCAGCGGCCTGCAAACGCTCATCCAAAAAGTAAAAACCATCCCGCGCCGCATCGCCGCCCTTATTACGGCAGACACGGTGCGGGACGTTTATATTCAGCCCTCGCCGTCTGGCAAATCGTCCCAAATTCCCCGCACATGCGCCAAAATTGCAAAATTCCCTCTTGCGCCGCACGTTTTGTGTGGTACAATATCCTCTGCGTGTTTTGCTTGCCGCCTGTCAGCCGCGCGGCGGCGCATTTTAGACAGACAAAAGATATGACGGAGGGACATCATGACGCTCTTTCAAAAAAAGATCAAAATCCCCGGCTTGGGCATGCGCACCTTCAAGACAGCCATCGCCGCGTCCCTGTGCGCGCTGATCTACGAGTTTTTCGAGCGCAGCCCCGCCTTTGCATGCATCGGCGCGATCTTCGGCATGGGCGCGAACATGGAGGACTCCCGCCTCAACGGCGGCAACCGTCTCTTCGGCACGCTCATCGGCGGCCTGCTGGGCATCGCGCTCTTCCGCTTTTATCTGATCTTCAAGCCCGAGGGCGGTCAGTCGCTTCTGCTCGTGCCGCTGCTGTTCGTGGGCACAGTGCTGCTGGTCGTGCTCTGCCAGATGTTCTGGGTCGGCGGCGTGCAGCCCGGCGGCGTCGTGCTGTGCATCCTGCTGTTCAATACGCCCGTGGACACCTACGTTTCCTACGCGCTCAACCGCATCTTCGACACTGCCATCGGCGTGCTCGTCGCCTGGTCCATCAGCTATTTCTTCCCGCGCGGCTGGATGAACATGTATCGCGAGCGCTGGCGCGCCTAGCGCGAAAGCCATTGATCCTCAAAACCGCTTGCCGTCGTGCTCGTCACGGCGGTTTTTCTTTTGCCATACAAAAAGCGTCCCGCGCCGCATCATCCCGCATTTACGCGTGATACGGCTCGGGACATTTATATTCAGTCCACGCGCAGCATCCGATACCCCACGCCGATGTGCGTCTGGATGAACTGCGGCGAATCCGCGTCCGGCTCGAGCTTTTTGCGCAGCGTCGCCATGAACACGCGCAGCGACGCGACGTCGCTCTGCCAGCTGCGGCCCCATATGTTCTGGGTGATGAACGTGTGCGTGAGCACCTTGCCCACGTTCTGGGAAAGGAGCTTGAGCAGCTTGTATTCCGTGGGCGTGAGGTGCAGCTCCTCCCCGTTCAGATACGCGCAGCCGCCCGCGTAATCGACCGTCAGCTCGCCGTTCGTGAATACGCTCGCCGCCTCGAGCATCTGCGCCGTCATGTAGGACAGCCGCCTCTGCGTCGCGCGCAGCCGGGCGAGCAGCTCTTCCACGGAAAACGGCTTGGTCAGGTAGTCGTCCGCCCCGGCGTCCAGCGCGCGGATCTTGTCGGCGTCCTCGCTGCGCGCGCTGATGACGATGATCGGCAGATTTGACCACGAGCGCACGTTTTTGATGACCTCTACACCGTCCATATCGGGCAGGCCGAGATCGAGCAGCACGATGTCCGGGTTGCTGGATACCGCGCTGACGATGGCCTGCTGGCCCGTGCCCGCGGCGATGTAGCGGTAGTCGTTCGTCTTGAGCGTCGTCGTGATCAGATTGCGCACGGGCGCGTCGTCCTCCACGACGAGCACCATCGGCTTATTCATGCAGCTCTACCTCCCCAACCGGCAGTGTGAATGTGAAGACCGCGCCCGTGGGCGCATTGTCTGTGACCGTGATCGTGCCGCCGTGCGCCGCGACGATCGAGCGGCACAGCGCAAGGCCGAGGCCCATGCTCCGGCGGCTGTCGGCGACGCGGTTTGTGCCGGTGTAAAACATCTCAAAGACGTGCGGCTTCTGCGCGTCGGGGATGCCCGGGCCGTTGTCCGCGACGGAGATTTCGGCCATATTCCCCCGCCTGCGCGTGTGGATTTTGACGCATGAGCCGGGCGGCGTGTACTTGAGCGCATTGTCGACCAGATTGATGACGACCTGTACGACGAGCCGCGCGTCCGCGTCGACCAGCAGCAGCTCGTCCTCGCTCGTCGCGGTGATCTCGTGCCCCGCGCCCTTCATGCCCGTGTGGCGCAGCGCCTCGGCGACGATCTCGCTCATCAGCTCGACGGATTTGTTCAGGCTCACCTGTCCGCCCTCGATGCGCGTGACGGCCAGCAGATTTTCGACCAGATTGATCAGCCAGACCGAGTCCTCATGGATGTCGCGGAACGTCTGCTCGCGCGTGGCGTCGGCCATCTTTTTGTAATTGACGAGCAGGTTGCCCGCGCTGCCGGAGATCGACGTCAGCGGCGTGCGCAGGTCGTGGGAGATCGCCCGAAGCAGGTTGGCGCGAAGCTGCTCGTTTTTCGCCAGAATCGCGGCCTCCTCCTTTTCGCGCGTGCTGCGTATGCTCTCCAGTGCCAGCGCGCTCTCGCCCAATATCGAGAGCAGGATGCTGTTTTCAAACGAATCCAGCGGCACGCCGTCCATCGCGATGCCCACGACGCCATACACGGCATCGCCCGCGCGGATCGCCAGATACATGCATTTCGCGCTTGAGAGCGTGTCGGTCGTCGATCCCGCGCGCTTGTTGTTTTTGTATACCCAGTGGGCCACGGCGCGCTCGTTGTCCCCGGCGATGTCCTCGTTTGCGCTGTCCTGTGTCCGCCAAATCTTCGGCTCGCCGAGCCCGTCGCCCTCCGGCGCGTAGACCGCCAAATCGCGCCGCAGCAGCCGCACAATCTGCCCCGCCGTGACGGACAAAACGCCGTCCTGCGTCTCCTCCTTTTGGAGCATCTGGTTCGTCTCCAATAAGAGCTTGGTGCGGTAGGCCGCCTGCGCGCTCTGGCTCGCGTTCTCTTTAAGGCGCGTGGCGAGCGACCCGGTCAGCAGCGCGACCATGAACATGATCGTGAACGTCACGATGTAATCCGGGTCGTGGAAGCGGAACGTGTAGTGCGGCACGGTGAAAAAGAAGTTGAACACCATCACGCTCACCACCGACGCGACCAGCCCGCACAGCCTGCTCTTGGTGATCATCGAGGTGACCAGCACGCCGAATATGTAGACCGCGATGATGTTGGATTCGGAAAAACCCAGCGCGTCGAACGCGCAGCCCACGAGCGTCGCCGCCAGCAGCACGCCTACGCTCCTGACCGCGTCGCCAAGCGTCATCGCGCTTGTGACAGCGGGGCGCTTGGCCGCCGTGTAGGGCACATTCGCCAGCGCGTCGGGAATGACGTGTATGTCAAGGCTCGGGGCCTGCGCGATGAGCCGCTCGGTGAGCGTCGGCTTGCTGAGTATGCCACGCCGGGCCGCCGTGCTGCGCCCGATGACGATTTTGGAGACGCCCGACAGCCGCGCGAATTCCGCGATCTGATACGGCACGTCCTCGCCGTATACGGTCTCGATGCGCGCGCCGAGCTGCTGCGCCAGATGCATGTTCTCGCGCAAGCGCTTTTTGTTGTCCTCGCTCATCGCGGGGAAGTCCGGCGTCTGCACGAACAGCGCCGTAAACGTCCCGCGGAATGCCCGCGCCATCCTCGCCGCCGTGCGGATGATCTTCGCGTTGCTCGGCGAGGAGGACAGGCAGACAAGGATGTGCTCGTCCGCGTGGTAGTCGCTGCCGCTCTTGATGCGCTCGCTCTCTGTGATCAGGTTGACGCGGTCGGCGCAGCGGCGCAGCGCGATTTCCCGAAGCGCCGTCAGGTTTTCCAGCGTGAAGAAATTCTCCGCCGCGCGTCTGGCCTGTTCCTCTTTGTATACGCTGCCGCCCGCCAGCCGCTCGAGCAGGTCCGCCGGTTCGATGTCCACCAGCTCGACCTGATCGGCATTGTCAAACGCCGAATCGGGGATCCGCTCGCGCACCATCACGCCCGTGATCGCCGCGACCGTGTCGTTGAGGCTCTCGATGTGCTGCACGTTGACCGTGGTGTATACGTCGATGCCTGCGGCGAGCAGCTCCTCCACGTCCTGATAGCGCTTTAAGTGCCTGCTGCCCTCGGCGTTGGTGTGGGCGTATTCGTCCACGAGGATGAGCGCGGGCTTCCTGCGCAGCGCGGCGTCCGTGTCAAACTCGCGCAGTGTGATGCCCGCATACGGCACCTCTCGCGTGGGCAGAACCTCCAGCCCGCGAAGCAGCGCCGCCGTCTGGGGCCTTGCGTGCGGCTCGATGTAGCCCGCGACGACATCCACGCCGCGCGCCTTCGCCTGATGCGCCGCGCGCAGCATGGCATACGTCTTGCCCACACCCGCCGCGTAGCCAAAGAAGATCTTCAGCTTTCCGCGATGGCCCCTGTCCTCGCCGCGCTGTATCGCGCGCAGCAGCGCTTCGGGGTCCTGCCTCGGCTTTTCCATGTGCCTTCCTCCTTGCGGTGCAGCGCGATTTTGACGCGCCGCGCTTTGGGTTTTCCGCATGCCCGCTTCGTCATGAATCCGTCGAGCATGCGCATCGTCTGCCCGACGTAGAGCAGCATGAGCGCGATCAGTCCCATCGCCAATATGATCCTCATGGTATCACCTCTTTCGCGTCCGATACCGTGTAGTGTCCCTCTTTGCATCTTTATCATACCGCGCGGGAGATAAAGACGGCGAAAGACCCGCCGCCCGCGCATGAAGACCGCATAAAGCCTCACGCGCCGCCGTTTGCCAGATACTGGATGATCACCTTGCGCGTCACGATGCCGCAGAGCACGCCGCGCCCGTCGACGACCGGCACGAAATTCTGGTTGAGCGCCGAGGCGATCACGAGCTCCCTGTCCGCGTCGATGGAGAGCGCCGGGCAGAAATCGCGGTGCAGAATCTCGCCGATGCGCGTCCTTTCCAGCGCGTGCACGTCTGTTGTGCCGATGGAAAGGATGTGGCGAAGGAAGTCGCCCTCCGTCACGCTGCCCACGTATTCGCCGCACTCGCCCACCACCGGCACAGCCGTGTAGCCGTGTACACGGAACTTCTCAAGCCCTTGGCGCACGGTGTCCCGCTCGTGCAGGAACGCCGTGAGCACCTTGGGGATCATGATGGCCGCGATGTTCATCTTTGCTTACTCCTTCAGGATGCCGTCGAGCATGAGGTTGACGCGCAGCACGTTCACGGTCTCATCGCCGAACACGCCGAGGAAGCGTCCGTCCGTGCATGCGTCGATGATCTTGATCACGTCATCCTCCGCCATGCCGCGCGCCTTGGCGATGCGCTTGACCTGATACTTGGCCGCGGCGGGCGATACGTCCGGGTCAAGGCCGCTGCCCGAGCCGGTCACAAGATCGACCGGGACAGGCGCGTCGCCCATGTCGGGGTTCGCCGCGCGCATGGCCGCCACGCGCTCGCCGATCAGCGCTTCATATTCGTCGCTTGCGGGCGACAGGTTGCTGGGCGCGCCGTACAAAAGCGCGTTGCCGTTTTCGTCGGTGAACGTCGTCACGTCGTACTTGGCCGGGCGGCCCCAGAGGTATTCGGGCCTTGTGAAGCGCTGGCCCATGTGCTCGCTGCCGTAGCTGACGCCGTCCGCCTCGATGATGCTGCCGCCCGCCTGATGCGGGAAGATCAGCTGCGCAAGCCCCGTCACCACGCCGGTGTAGAGCACGCCGCACACGAGCGTGAAAATCACGAACATGCAAAGCGCCTTGGGCAGCGCGTTTTTCCATGTATTCATACGATTTACGCCTCCTTACACAAGGCCGAGCGCGACCAGCAGCACGTCGATGAGCTTGACGAACACGAACGGCGCGGCCAGTCCGCCGAGGCCGTAGATCAGCAGATTGCGCGCAAGCAGGTCGCCCGCAGGCACCTCGCGGTATTTGACGCCGCGCAGCGCCAGCGGAATGAGCGCCACGATGATCAGTGCATTGTAGATGATGGCCGAGAGCACGGCGCTCTGCGGCGAGTGCAGGCGCATGATGTTGAGCGCCGACAAGCCCGGATACAGCCCCATAAACAGCGCCGGGATGATGGCAAAGTACTTCGCCACATCGTTTGCAATCGAGAACGTCGTCAGGCTCCCGCGCGTCATCAGCAGCTGCTTGCCGATGCGCACGATGTCGATCAGCTTCGTCGGCGAGCTGTCGAGATCGACCATGTTGCCCGCCTCCTTTGCCGCCTGTGTGCCGCTGTTCATCGCCACGGCGACGTCGGCCTGCGCGAGCGCGGGCGCGTCGTTCGTGCCGTCGCCGGTCATGGCCACAAGGTGGCCCTTCTGCTGATAGTCGCGGATCATAGCGAGCTTTCCCTCCGGCGTCGCCTCGGCGAGGAAGTCGTCCACGCCCGCCTCCGCCGCGATGGCCGCCGCCGTCACCGGGTTGTCGCCGGTGATCATGATGGTCTTGATGCCCATCTTGCGCAGGTCGGCGAATTTCTCCTTCACGCCCTGCTTGATGATGTCCTTGAGGTGGATGACGCCCAGCACGCGATGGTTTTTCGCCACGACCAGCGGCGTGCCGCCCTGCTCGGCGATGCTGCGCACCACGCGCTCACATTCCTCGCTGTAACGCCTGCCGCCTGCGGTCACGTAGGCCTTGATCGCGTCCGCCGCGCCCTTGCGGATCTCGCTGCCGTCAAAATCGACGCCGCTCATGCGCGTGGCCGCCGTGAACGGGATGAACGCCATGCCCTTGTCAGAAAGCGTCCTGCCGCGTATGCCGAATTTTTCTTTGGCGAACACGACGACGCTTCGGCCCTCGGGCGTCTCGTCGGCCAGCGAGGAAAGCTGTGCGGCGTCGGCGAGCTCGGCTTCGTCCGTGCCGTCCACGGGGATGAACGCGGCCGCCTGCCGGTTTCCAAGCGTGATCGTGCCGGTCTTGTCAAGCAGCAGCACATCGACGTCGCCCGCCGCCTCGATGGCGCGCCCGCTCATCGCCAGCACATTGGCCTGGTTCAGCCGCGACATGCCCGCGATGCCGATGGCCGACAGCAGCGCGCCGATTGTCGTGGGCGCCAGACACACCAGCAGCGCCGCCAGCGTCGTGACCGACGTCGGGTTCTCGATGCCCGCCAGCTTCGCGGAGAACAGCGAGTACGTGTACAGCGACATCGTCACCAACAGGAAGATGATCGTCAGCGCGACGAGGAAGATTTGCAGCGCGATCTCGTTGGGCGTCTTTTTGCGCGCCGCGCCCTCGACCATCGCGATCATCTTGTCCATGAAGCTCTCGCCCGCCTCGCTCGTCACGCGGATGATCAGCCAGTCCGAGAGCACCGTCGTGCCGCCCGTCACGGCGCTTCTGTCGCCGCCCGCCTCGCGGATGACCGGGGCCGACTCGCCGGTGATCGCGCTCTCATCGACGGACGCCGCGCCCTGCACGACCTCGCCGTCGGCGGGAATCTGCTCGCCCGCCCGCACGATGATGAGCTCGCCGCGTTTGAGCGATGCGCCCGGCACGGTCGTCGCGTTTTCCTTTTGTTCAACAGAGGGAATCTTGTGCGCGTCCTCGTCCTTGCGCGAGGCGCGCAGCGAATCGGCCTGCGCCTTGCCGCGGCCCTCGGCGATGGCCTCCGCGAAATTGACGAACAGCACCGTGAACCACAGGATCACCGCAATCGCCAGCGTGTAGCCGCCCGGCGCGTCCTGTATGCCGAAAAGGGACAAAACCCACAGCCCCGTCGTCAGAATCGCCAGCACGAACACCAGAAACATCACCGGGTTGCCCGCCTGCGTCTTGGGATGGAGCTTGGCAAACGAATCGCGTATCGCGCGCAGGATCATCCCCGAATCGGCAAAGCCGCTTTTCTTTTTGCTCATGTTTTCCATATGAAGTCGCCTCCGTTACGCCATGCAGGCGAAGTATTCCGCAATCGGCCCCAGCGCCAGCGCCGGGAAGAAGCTCAGCGCGCCGATCAGCAGAACGATGAAGATCAGCAGGAAGATGAACATCGCGTTCGTCGTGGAAAGCGTACCGGCTGTGACGGCGAGGCGCTTTTTCCCCGCAAGGCCGCCCGCAATCGCCAGCGTGCCGACGATGGGCACGAACCGCGCAAACAGCATGCACAGGCCGATGCTCACGTTGATGAACACGGTGTTCGCGTTAAAGCCCGCAAAGGCCGAACCGTTGTTTCCGCCCGCCGAGCTGTACGCGTACAGCATTTCGGAAAAGCCGTGCGCGCCGCCGTTGTTGAGGCTGTCCATCACCTGCGGCACAGCCGCCGCGACGCCGCTGCCCACCAGAATCGCAATCGGCGTCGCCAGGCACACCAGCACAGACCATTTCATCTCATACGGCTCGATTTTCTTGCCGAGGAATTCCGGCGTCCTGCCGACCATCAGGCCCGCGATGAACACCGTGAGGATGGCAAACGCCAGCATGCCGTACAGGCCGCAGCCCACGCCGCCGAAGATGACCTCGCCCAGCTGCATCAGCAGCATCGTCACCATGCCGCCCAGCGGGGTGTAGCTGTCGTGCATGGAGTTGACCGAGCCATTGGACGCCGCCGTCGTGAACGCCGCCCACGTTGAGGACGAAGCGATACCAAAGCGCGTCTCCTTGCCCTCCATGTTGCCGCCCGCCTGCGCGCTCGCCGTCAGGTCAACCGCGCCGTTTTGGGCAAGCTGCGGCGTGGCGGCCTGCTCGTTCACCGCGATGACGCCCAGCGCGAGCACGAGGCAAATCAGCATCGCGATAAACACCGCATTGCCCTGCTTCTTATTCTTCACCGCCGCGCCGAACGTGAAGCACAGCGCCGCCGGGATCAGCAGAATCGAGATCATCTCGATCAGATTCGTGAACGCATTCGGGTTTTCCAGCCCGTGCGCGGAGTTGACGCCCATGGGTCCGCCGCCGTTGGTGCCGGTCTGCTTGATGGCGACCTGACTGGCCGCCTGGCCCATCGGCACGAACTGCTCCGTCACGATGCGCGCGCCGTCGATCACAGTACCCTCAACCGTCACGACGCCGTCCTCGCCGATCACAGCGCCGTCGAGGATTTCGCCCTCGCTGCTCACGGCCACCGGCTCGAGCAGCTTTACGGTTTTCGCCGCGTCCATGTTCTGGATGACGCCGCCGCCCACCAGCGCCAGCGCAACAACGAGGTTGAGCGGCAGCAGCAGGTGCACGACCGTGCGCGTCATGTCCACCCAAAAATTGCCAAGGCCCGTTTCCTTCACCTTCGTAAAGCCCCTGATGAACGCGAACAGCACCGCAATGCCCGTCGCCGCCGACACGAAGTTCTGCACCGTCAGCCCGACAGCCTGCGTCAGATAGCTGAGCGTCGATTCGCCGGAATACGCCTGCCAGTTCGTGTTGGTCACAAAGCTGGCCGTGGTGTTAAACGCCAAATCCCACCCCACGCCGGGCAGGCCCTGCGGATTGCCGGGCAAAACGCCCTGAAGCAATTGAATCGCGAACAGGAACACAAAGCCCACAGCAGAAAAGACGCCCACGCTCACGGCGTATTCCTTCCAGTTCATCTCCTTTTGCACATCCACGCGCATGAGCCTGTAAATCCCGTTTTCAACCGGGCAGAGCACGTGCGAGAGGATTGTCCGCTCTCCGAACATCACTTTTTTGATGTAGCGGCCCAGCGGCATCGCCAGCGCAATGAGGATTGCGATATACAGCACATATTGCACAGCAGCGCTCACGCCCGGTCATCCCCTTTCATCAGAATCACGACGTACCACAGCAGCAGCGCCAGCGCGCACAGCCCGAGGATCACGACGACGGTTTGCATGTTGGTTCCTCCTTTTAGGGAACGATTTTCCCTTATTTGGCAAAGATTTTTCCGCGGCTTACATCCATCCGAAGGCCCACGCCATCGGCAGCGTCAGCGCCGCCGCAAGCACGCAGACGCTTGACAAAATCAGCACGGACGTCCCCACGAAAATCAGCAGAAACCCGAGAAACGGATGCCGCCAGAGCAGCCGCTCGCACGCCCTTTGCACGGTGTATTCGACCTTCCGCATCGCCCTGCGCATGATCCCGCCTCCCTTCGTCTGTGCCTGAAGGATACACGAAACCGCATAAAGACGCGCGCAGGGGTTCATCGTCCGCATCAAAGCCGCGTAAAGACGCGCGCATGCAGGAAAACGCGCCGCCGCCCACGAATTCTGCAATACAACGAAAATGACACAGGAGGCACATATGCGCATCACCGTTTTGGAAGAAAACACCGCCTGCCGCTGCGATGTCACCGCCGAGCACGGCCTGAGCCTGTATATCGAGACCGGCGAGCACCGCATGCTCTTTGACATGGGCCAGACGGACGCCTTCGCCGAAAACGCCGCCAAGCTCGGCGTCGATCTTTCCGCCGTCGATATCGCGATTCTCTCCCACGGCCATTACGACCACGGCGGCGGGCTTGCGCGCTTTCTGGAAATCAACGATCATGCGCCGGTTTACGTGCATCCGCTCGCGTTCGAGCCGCACTACAACGGCCCGGTCAAATACATCGGCCTTGACCCGATGCTGCTCAAAACAGGCCGCCTGATTCTGACCGGCGGCGACTATGAAATCGACAAAAATCTCTCGCTGCACGACTGCGCCCACAATCCGCGTCCCTATCCCGGCCACGGCGCTGGCCTGACCGTCGCACGCGGCGGCGAGCGCCTGCCCGATCCCTTCAACCACGAGCAATATCTGCTCATCCGCGAGGGCGGGCGGCGCATCCTGATCTCCGGCTGCTCGCACAAGGGCATCGAGAACATCGTCTCGTGGTTCGCGCCGGACGTGCTCGTCGGCGGCTTCCACCTCTCCAAGCTCGATCCCGTCGCCGACGCGCCGCAGCTTTGTGCCATCGCCGGTACGCTGCTTTCCTCCCCCGCGACGTTCTACACCGGCCACTGCACAGGCGCAAGCTCGTTTGACGTGCTGCACGGCATCATGGGCGAGCGTCTGCACGCGCTGTCCACCGGCATGACCCTCGAGGTCTGACGCGTGATCTGTAAGGAGGAAACCGCCATGTTCACCGCCGAAACCGTGACGCGCATCCGCGAAACCGTCTCGCGCACAACCGGCATCGCCCTGCCCTATGACGTGACCGTCAAGCGCGGCGACGGCCTGCGCGTGACGCTCGAAGCTGCCCGCGCCGAAATCCATGCGCAGGAGGAAAACACGCTCGCCCGCGGCTTTTTCCTGCTGACCCGCTGCGTGCGCGAGGGCAGGACCTCGCTCGTCATCGACGAAAAGCGGCACTTTACTTCCTGCGGCGCGATGATCGACGTCTCGCGCGGGGCCGTGCTGACCAACGACGCCGTGCGCCGCGCCATCGACACCCTCGCCTGCCTGGGCATGAACATGCTCATGCTCTACACCGAGGACACGTACGAGGTGCCGGAGTATCCGCGCCTTGGCTATCTGCGCGGGCGCTATTCGCAGGCCGATCTGCGCGCACTCGACGCATACGCCGCGTCGCTGGGCGTGGAGCTCGTCCCCTGCATCCAGACGCTCGGCCACATGCGCCAGTTTCTGCAATGGGACGAGCTGAGCGGCTGGCGCGACCAGCCCGACATCCTGATGACCGGCGACGAGCGCACGTATGATTTCATCGAGGCGGCTGTGCGGAGCATGCGCGCGTGCGTGCGCACCAACCGCATCCACATCGGCATGGACGAGGCGCACGGCGTCGGCCTCGGCGAATACATGCTCAAAAACGGCATGACCGACCGCTTAGAGCTGCTGCGCGGCCATCTTGCGCGCGTGTGCGAAATCTGCGAAAAGTACGGCTTTCGGCCGATCATGTGGAGCGACATGTTCTTCCGCCTCGGCTCCAAGACGAACGATTACTACGACGAGGACGCCGACATCCCGCAGAGCGTCATCGACCATCTGCCGCCCGTCGACCTATGCTATTGGGACTACTACCACAAGGACGAAGCGTTTTACGACCGCATGCTCGGCCAGCACGCGCGCATGGGTCAACACACCGTCTTCGCGGGCGGCGTGTGGACGTGGTCGGGCTTCCTGCCGCACGTCAAGCACACCATCCGCTCGATGCGCCCGGCGCTCGCGTCCTGCGCGCGAAACCGCGTCAAAACCGTGTTCGCCACGCTCTGGGGCGACGACGCCGCCGAGACGAACGTCACGCTCGCCTATGGCCTTCTGCCCATGTTCTCGGAGGCCTGCTGGCAGGGGCCGGGCTACGCGATGGACGATGTACACCTGTGCGGCGAATGTGTGACCGGACTGCCGCGCGAGGCGCTTTTCGCCATGGGCGAGTTTTACCCGGAGAGCAACCGGCTCTGGACGGGCAAGATGCTCGTCTGGTGCGACCCGCTCTACCCGCTCGCGCCGTGGCCGGGCGACACGTTCGCCGGCGCCGTGACCCGCGCCAAACGCGCGCTCTCCGTGCTGCAAAGCATCGACCGGCCCGACTGCCGCTATGCCTGCGCGCTGTTCGATGCCGTCATCGCCAAGGCCGCGCTGATCCCAAGCATCCGCGACGCCTACGCCGATGGCGACAAGGCCCGCCTCGCCGCCATCGCGCGGGATGAACTTCCCGCCGTACACAAAAAATACGAATCCCTCCTGCGCGCACACCGCGAGATCTGGGCGCGCGACATGAAGCGAAACGGCTGGGAGGTGCTCGTCGCCCGATACGGCGGCACGATGGCGCGCCTTGGCGATGTGCAGGACGAGATCGAGCGCTACGTGTCCGGCGAGCTGGTCGCGATCGTCGAGCTCGACGAGACCCCGCAGAGCCCGGAGCGCGCCGGTTCGCCGCTGTATCAGACGCTTTTCACCCCGTCGGCGTGCTTCGGCGTCGGATTTTGACGTTTACGCCAGGTAAGATTCGTAAAAAAATTTCCATGCGTTCTTGTATTCCCGCGCGCAAAGCCTTATAATAAATATGAACAAGCGTGCTGATATAAAGGCATGAGCAAAGGAGTGTATTCCAATGGCGATGAATTTGAAGATGACCGGCGTCGCCGGATTCGTCGAGCAGCGTGAACTGGACAGCATGGCCCCGCTGATGGCGACGGCCAACGACATGCTCGCCAGCAAGAGCGGTGCGGGCAACGATTTCCTTGGCTGGCTCGATCTGCCGGTTGATTACGATAAGGAAGAGTTCGACCGCATCAAGAAGGCGGCCAAGAAGATTCAGGGCGACAGCGACGTGCTCGTCGTCATCGGCATCGGCGGCAGCTACCTCGGTGCGCGCGCAGCCATCGAGTTCTGCAAGGGCCAGATGTACAACGGCGTGCGCGAGGAGGGCATCCCCGAGGTCTACTTCGTGGGCAACAACATCTCCTCGTCCTACCTGGGCGATGTCGTCAAGATCATCGGCGATCGCGATTTCTCTGTGAACATCATCTCCAAGTCCGGCACGACCACCGAGCCGGCCATCGCCTTCCGCATCTTCAAGAAGCTGCTCGAGGAGAAGTACGGCAAGGAAGGCGCGAAGAGCCGCATCTACGCCACCACCGACAAGGCGCGCGGCGCGCTCAAGGCGCTGTCTGACGCCGAGGGCTATGAGACCTTCGTCGTCCCGGACGACGTCGGCGGCCGTTTCTCCGTACTGACCGCTGTGGG
>CALVTQ010000133.1 GCA_944362695.1 uncultured Clostridia bacterium | reverse complement strand
AACGTCTCGGGGCTCAAATCGTGCTCGATCTTGCACGCGTCCTTCTGCGCGATTTCCTCGCTGACGCCGAGGGACATGAGCATGCGCGTGAGCAGCGTGTGGCGCTCGTAGATGCGCTCGGCGATCTCGCGGCCCTCGTCGGTCAGATAGATGTGGTTATCGGCGTTCACCGTCACCAGGCCGTGCTCGCGCATCTGGCGCAGCACGATGGACACCGTCGGCCGCGAATAGGACAGATAGGAGCAGATGTCGATGGCGTGCACCTCGCTTTGCTTCTGCGAGAGAATATAAATTGTCTCCAAATAGTTCTCAATGGCTTCGGATACCGCCATGTCAATCGCCTCCTGTTTCTCTGCGCGTGCCGCAGGGGTTCAAACAAAGTCTACCACATTTGAACAGATGGCACAAGCAAAAAACGATATAATTTCGAAAAAGGTTTGCAAAAACGGCTCCCGGTCAGCGCCGGGGCGGAAATCGCCCGCCGAACTGCACACGTTATCGCGCGGAATATGTGGATATTTTATCAAATTTGCGCGGGTATGCCATTGCGCGATTGCATGGGCGTGTCGCAAATGATATAATGTTATACACATGGAAAGGAGTGGTTGCTCATGGCCAACGCTCAGTATACCCAGGCCAGGCGCGAGGGCCTTCGCGAGGTGCACGCGCTCACGGTCAAGGGCGAGAATCCGTCCCTGCCCGTTTTAAGTGAGATTCTGCCGGAGATCAACAGGCTTTCACAGGTGCCGCTGGGCATCATTCAGGTCTCGATGGATCAAATCGCCGGAACCGTCACCAAGGGCCGCACCTCCGCTTTCTCCCGCAGCTTCCTGCCGCTGCTCGAGCCGGACTCCGAATTCGGCACGAAGTGGGGCCTGCTCTACGACAGCGTGGTCGAGGAGGGTCTCAATCAGCCCATCAAGGCGATGGAATACTACAACAAATACTACGTCATCGAGGGCAACAAGCGCGTGAGCGTCATGCGCAGCCTCGAATCCCCGCTCATCGAGGCTGACGTCACCCGCATCATTCCCATGCCGGAGGACACCCCGCGCTACCGGATTTATCAGGAATACCTGCGCTTTTACGACGACACGAAGATCAACTCGATCACATTTGAGCGCGAGGGCGGCTACAAGCGCCTGTGCGAGCTCGTGGGCCGCAAGATGGGCGAGAAGTGGCCCGGCGACGCGGTGTTCGACCTGCAGAGCTGCTACTACCGCTTCTCGCAGGCGTACAAGGAGCGCTGCAAGGGGCAGAAGATGCCCATGGCCATCGGCGACGCGTTTTTGATCTACCTGGAGGTCTTCCGCTACGACGAGAGCTACAACAAGACCCCGACGCAGCTGGGCCGCGACCTCGAGCGCATCTGGAAGGAGTTCCTCGTCGCGGGCGCGCAGAAGCCCGCCGCGCTGCTCAACCAGCCGGGCGAGAAGCAGCAGAACATCCTCAAGACGGTGCTGCGCATGCAGCCGCAGACGGTGCGCTGCGCATTCCTGTACAACCGCTCGCCGGGCGTGTCGGGCTGGACATACTGGCACGAGCTGGGACGCAAGGCGCTGGAGGAGGCGTTCGGCGCGCACGTGGAGACCGTCGCGCGCGAGAACATCCCCGTGGACAAGGCCGACGAGGTCATCGAGGAGCTGGCGAAGGAGGGATACACGGTCATCTTCGCGACGACGCCGCTGTTCCTCAACTCCTGCATGCGCATGTCGGTGGCGCACCCGGAGCTCAAGATCCTCAACTGCTCGCTGCTGGCGAGCTATCACAACGTGCGCTCGTACTACCTGCGCATCTACGAGGCGAAGTTCATCCTCGGCGCGATCGCGGGCGCGCTGGCCGACGACGATCTGATCGGCTACATCGCGGACTACCCGATCTACGGCGTCCCGGCGTCCATCAACGCCTTCGCCCTCGGCGCGCAGATGACCAACCCGCGCGCGCGGATCATCCTGGACTGGTCGACGCTGCCGGGCCACAACCCGGAGGCGGCGCTCGCCGAGCAGCATGTGCACATCATCTCCGGCCGCGACATCAGTGCGCCGAACATGGAATCGCGCGCATTCGGCGTATACAACAACCTGAACGGCGACATCCATAACCTCGCCATGCCCGTGTGGAACTGGGAGAAGCTCTACCACGGCATCGTGCGCAGCATCCTGACCGGCGCATGGGAGGACGAGGACGAGCACAACGCCGACCGTGCGCTTTCCTATTACATGGGCATGAGCACGGACGCCATCGACATCATCTGCTCCAAGAGCGTGCCGGTGCGCGTGCACAGGCTGGTCGATCTGCTGCACGAGCGCATCCGGGCGGGCGCGTTTTTGCCGTTCGTCGGGCCGATCGAGGATCAGGACGGCGTGCTGCGCGTGGCCAGGGACGTGGTGCTCACGCCGCTTGAGATCATTTCGATGGACTACCTCGCCAAGAACGTGGAGGGCAGGATTCCCAAGTTCCACGAGCTGGTGGAGTCGGCGCAGGCGCTGGTCAAGCTGCAGGGCATCCGCGCGGTGAAGCCGGAAAACGACGACGCATGAGCAGGGGGGCAGCATGAAGATTTTGCTCATCGCGGACGAGCCGGAGAAGATGCTGTGGGATCACCTTGACAAGCGGCGGCTGGAGGGAATCGAGCTGGTGATCTCGTGCGGCGATCTGCCGCCGGAGTACCTGTCGTTTCTGACGTGCTTCACGCCCGCGCCGATCCTGTACATACACGGCAACCACGACGGCAAATACGAAAGAAAGCCGCCGGAGGGGTGCGTGTGCATCGAGGACAAGGTCGTGCGCTACGGCGGGCTGCGGATTCTCGGGCTGGGCGGCAGCATGCGATACAACAAGGGGCCGCACCAGTACACGCAGAAGGAGATGGACAAGCGCGTCAGGAAGCTGTGGTTCCAGCTCTGGCGCAGCAGGGGCGTCGATCTCATCATCACGCATGCGCCCGCATACGGCATCGGCGACGACAAGGATTTGGCGCATCAGGGCTTCACGGCGTTCGTCGGGCTGATCGACAAATATCAGCCCAAGGCGCTCGTGCACGGGCATGTGCATCAGAGCTACCGGCACGATTTCAAGCGGGTCAGGGAGCGCGGGAAGACCATGGTCATCAATGCCTGCGGGAGTTACGTGCTGGAGATCGAGCCGTGAGTTTTTGGGAAAAGCCCAACGTATTCAACACACAAAAGCAACACAAAGCACCGTTCCCCACAAGCTCGAAAAGAGCCGCCGGGGAACGGTTTTCGCTTACCCCAAAGCCAAATCCATCATCATCATCACCGCATAACCGGCCATCATCGCCGCCATGCCCTCACGCCCGGACGCCGCCTCGGGCGTCATCTCCTGCGCCGTGACCAGCATCATCGCGCCCGCCGCCGCCGCCATCAGCGCGGGCATCGCCGCCGTCATCCGCTGCGCCGCGAGCACGGCCAGCACGCCGAACAGCGGCTCGACCGCGCCGGACAGCGCGCCCAGCAGGAAGCTTCTCGCCCGGCCCATGCCCGATTGCAGCAGCGGCAGCGACACCGCCGCGCCCTCCGGGAAATTTTGAAGGCCGATGCCCAGCGCCAGCGCCGCCGCGCCCGCCATTGCGCCGGGTGTGCGCTGCGCCGATGCGAATGCCAGACCAACCGCCATGCCCTCCGGGATGTTATGCAGCGTCACCGCCGCGAGCATCAGCGCCCGCCGGCGCGCGCCCTCGCCCGCGCGCTGCATCGCCCGAAGCCTGCGCAGCATCGCATCGCACGCGAGCATGACCAGCGCGCCGGACAGGAAGCCCGCCGTCAGCGTCAGCCACGGGGTCTGGCCAAGCTGCGCGGCACGATCCGCGCCGGGGAGCAGCAGGCTGAACACAGCCGCCGCGTTCATCACGCCCGCCGCGAAGCCCATGCAGATTCTCTGCGCCCGCGCGCTCACCCCGCCGCGCATGGCGAACACGAGCGCCGCGCCCAAGGCTGTCATCAAAAACGTAAACAACGTGCCGGCGGATGCCGACGCGATTGGATTCATACAGACCACCTCGTCATCAGCGTATGACGCGCGGACGGGCGGGGTGTAAACAAAAAAGCCGCGCGCGGCGGCAGAAATATGCGGCTTTGCGGGTCACAGGCGCAGGCCCTTGACGTCCTTGATGCGGCTGAGGATGATGTTGCAGCTGCACTTCGCCGCGCCGGGCAGCGTGTCGATGGTCTGCGCGAGCAGGCGCTCCATCTCCTCGCCCGATGCGCAGACGGCGTGCACGTGCAGCTTCGCCGGGCCGGTGACGCGGTAGATCTGCGTGATGACGGGGTTTTCCGACAGGATGCGGATGACCTCGCCGAGCGTCTCGGGCGTCGTCTCGATCTCGAAATAGCACGACACCGCGCCGCCGATCTTCTGCGGGTTGACGATGGCGGTGTATTCCTCGATCACCCCGCGGCTTTCCAGCGCCTGCACGCGGGCGCGCACGGCCACGCGCGATATGCCCGTCGCCTCGCCGATCTCCGAGTACGACGCGCGGGCGTTTTTTGTGAGCATGGCGACGATCTTTTGGTCGATTTCGTCAAGGCCGTCCAGATACATGGGCGCGCACCTCCGCAAATTTCATATCCATATTATAGCGGAAGGAAAACGAAATGTAAACAGAAGATTGACAAGAGAAAAACGCGGTGATACAATGCTTACAAAACGAAAGAATCATCATACGAAACGGAAGTGAACGGATGAAACGCGATTTGACGCAGGGGCCTGTGATGCGCGCCATGCTCGCTTTTGCCGTGCCGATGATCCTGGGCGACCTGCTCCAGCAGTGCTACAACATCGCCGACACGCTGATCGTCAGCCGCTATCTCGGGGCGAACGCGCTGGCGGCGGTCGGCTCGGCCTATACGCTCATGACGTTCATCACGTCGATTCTGCTCGGCCTGTCGCTGGGCAGCGGCGCGGTCTTCTCGATCCGCTTCGGGCGCAGGGATGAAACCGGCCTGCGGGAGAGCGCGTTCGCGGCGTTCGCGATGATCGGCGTGTGCGCGGTCGTGCTCAACATCGCCGCCTATGCGCTGCTCGACCCGCTGCGCGTCTTCCTGCGCGTGGGCGACGACGCCGTCTGGGGCCTCATGCGCGCATACCTCGCCGTGATCTTCGCGGGTATCCTCGCGACGTTTCTGTACAACTTCTTCGCGTGCTATCTGCGCGCGGTGGGCGACAGCGTGACGCCGCTGATCTTCCTCGGCGTGTCGGCTGTGCTCAATATCGCGCTGGATATCGTCTTTGTCGCCGTGCTGCATCGGGGCGTCGCGGGCGCGGCGGAGGCGACCGTGATCTCGCAGTACGTCAGCGGCCTCGGGCTCGGCGTCTTCGCGCTGCGCAGGCATCCGTCGCTGCGGCCGGGCAAGGGCGCGCGTGTGCGCTGGTCGAGGGGGCGCGAGGTCGCGGGCAACTCGGCGCTCACGTGCGTGCAGCAGTCGGTGATGAACCTGGGCATTCTGATGGTGCAGGGGCTGGTCAACAGCTTCGGCCCGGCGGTCATGGCGGCGTTCGCGGCGGGCGTGAAGATCGACTCGTTCGCGTATCTGCCCGTGCAGGACCTGGGCAACGCGTTTTCGACGTTCATCGCGCAGAACCACGGCGCGGGGAAGAAGGAACGCATCCGGGCGGGCGTGCGCGGGGCGGTGATCACGTCGGCGGCGTTCTCGGTGGGCGTGTCGGCGCTGGTGTTCATCTTCGCGGAGCCGCTGATGCTGCTGTTCGTCGACGCGGGCGAGGCGGCCATCGTCGCGGAGGGCGTGCGCTATCTGCGCATCGCGGGCGCGTTCTACGCGGGCATCGGCATCCTGTTCCTGCTCTACGGGCTGTATCGCGCGCTCGAGCGCCCCGGCATGAGCGTCGTGCTCACTGTGATCTCGCTGGGCACGCGCGTGGTGCTGGCGTATGCGCTCTCGGCGATCCCGGCGGTCGGCGTCGTGGGCATCTGGTGGGCCGTGCCGGTCGGGTGGTTTTTGGCGGACGTGACGGGCGCGTTGTATTATCATATGCATAAGAGGCAGCTCGGCGCGGCGTGACGCATATATATAATAGAAGAAAGGGGCTTCTCCTGCGCGGGGAAGTCCCAATTATATGAAAAGAAAAGCGCCCCGCGCGGTGAGCGGGACGCCATCTGCCGAAACGATTCGGCGCGGTAAAGAGAAGATAGGGAGGAAGCCGCCCGTCCGCAGAAGTGGGGAACGGAGCGGGCGGGTTGCGGGTTACTTTTTGCCCGCCGTGCAGCCGGGGCAGCCGCCGCCGCATCCGCAGGAGCAGCCGCCCTTCTTGCGGACGACGCTCTTGACGGCGAGCGCGAGGCAGCACACGAGCACGCAGAGCACAATCGCTGTTGCCATATGAAAACTCCTTTCGGGGTCTGTGGATTACTTTTCCTTGTACGGCCTGACCAGACCGTAGATGATCGCGGCGAGCACGACCAGCGCGGCGAGCGTGCCGAGGCCGAAGCCGACCTGACCCAGCAGCAGACCGCCGAGCTGATAGATGATCAGCGACGCGGCGTACGCGAAGCCGCACTCCCAGCCGATGGCCGCCCACGTCCACTTGGCGTTGTTCATCTCGCGGCGGATCGCGCCGATGGCGGCGAAGCAGGGCGCGCACAGGAGGTTGAAGACGAGGAAGCTGTACGCGGTGAGCGGGGTGAACTGCGCGGCGATGTTCACAAGACCGGCGAAGTCGCCCGCCTCGACCAGCTCAAGCGCATCGCCCGCGACGGCGAACAGCGTGCCGAACACGCCGACGACCTCCTCCTTGGCGACGAGGCCGAGCACGGTCGCAACGGCGGCCTGCCAGCTGCCAAAGCCGATGGGCGCGAAGATGAACGCGACGGCATTGCCGACATTGGCGAGGATGCTGTGATCGATGTCCTCGACCATGCCGAAACCGGCCTCACCGAATCCGAACGAGCTGGTGAACCAGACGAACACGGAAGCGAGCGTGATGATCGTGCCGGCCTTCTTGATGAAGCTCCAGCCGCGCTCCCACGTGCCGCGCAGTATGTTCTTGACCGTCGGCAGGTGATAGGCAGGCAGCTCCATGACGAACGGGGCCGGTTCGCCCGCGAAGGGCTGGGTCTTTTTGAGGATGATGCCGGAGATGACGATGGCCGCGATGCCGACGAAGTACGCGCTGGGGGCAACCCACCACGCGCCGCCGAAGATCGCGCCGGCCATCAGCGCGACGATCGGCATTTTCGCGCCGCAGGGGATGAACGTCGTCGTCATGATCGTCATGCGGCGGTCGCGCTCCTGCTCGATGGTGCGGCTGGCCATGATGCCCGGCACGCCGCAGCCCGTGCCGACCAGCATCGGGATGAAGCTCTTGCCCGACAGGCCGAAGCGGCGGAAGATGCGGTCCATGATGAACGCGACGCGCGCCATGTAGCCGCAGTCCTCGAGGATGCACAGCATCAGGAACAGCACGAGCATCTGCGGCACGAAGCCGATGACCGCGCCCGCGCCGGAGATGATGCCGTCCACGATCAGGCCGGTGAGCCAGTCGGCGGTGCCGATGCCCTCAAGGATCGCCGTCGCGCCCGGCACGAGCCACTCGCCGACGAAGATGTCGTTCGTCCAGTCGGTCAGCCACGTGCCGACGGTGGAAATGGAGATGTAGTAGACCAGCACCATGATGAGCGCAAAGATCGGCAGGCCGAGGATGCGGTTGGTGAGCACGGCGTCGATCTTATCGGACGTGCTGCCGCTGCGCTTGCCGTGCCTGACGCTGCCGGAGGTGATGGCGGCGATGGCCTCGTAGCGCGCGCTCGTCACGATGGACTGGGAATCGTCGTCGTGCGCGGTCTCCACGGCGAGGATGATCTTCTCGATCTCATCGCTCACATTGCGGGTCAGCGCGAGTTTCTCGACCACCTTCTCGTCGCGCTCAAAGAGCTTGACCGCGAACCAGCGCTTGCCTTCGCTGGGGAGCTTGCCGTCCGCGACGCGCTCGATCTGCGCGATGGCCTGCTCGACGTCGTTGCCGAGCTTGTGCTGAGCGACCGGGGCTTTGCCGCTGCGGGCGAGCTCGACGGCCTTCTTCGCCGCCTCCATGACGCCGGTCTCCTTCAGCGCGGAGATCTCGATCACCGGCACGCCGAGCTTGCGGGAAAGGGCCGCGGCGTCGATTTTGTCGCCGGTTTTGCTCACGACGTCCATCATGTTCAGCGCGATGACCGTCGGGATGCCCAGCTCGAGCAGCTGCGTGGTGAGGTAGAGGTTGCGCTCGATGTTGGTGGCGTCTACGATGTTGAGCAGCGCGTCGGGGCGGGTGTCGATCAGCGCGTTGCGGGCGACGACCTCCTCGAGCGTGTAGGGGGAGAGCGAGTAGATGCCGGGGAGGTCGGTGATGATGACGTCCTTTTCGCCCTTCAGGCGGCCTTCCTTTTTCTCGACGGTGACGCCGGGCCAGTTGCCGACGAACTGATTGGCGCCCGTGAGCGCGTTGAAAAGCGTGGTTTTGCCGCTGTTGGGGTTGCCCGCGAGCGCGATTTTGATGTCCATTGGCGATTCTCCTTTGTTAG
>CALVTQ010000132.1 GCA_944362695.1 uncultured Clostridia bacterium | reverse complement strand
TCCCAGCTCCAGTGGATCATTTCCTTCTTGAAGTAGTCGCCCAGCGACCAGTTGCCCAGCATCTCAAAGAACGTGAGGTGAGAGCTGTCGCCGACGGACTCGATGTCGCCCGTGCGGATGCACTTCTGCACGTCGGTCAGGCGCGTGCCGGCCGGGTGCTTGCTGCCCAGCAGATAGGGAACCAGCGGATGCATGCCCGCGGTGGTGAACAGCACGGTCGGGTCGTTCTCCGGGATGACGGAGGCGCTCGGGATCACAGCATGGCCCTTGCTCTTGAAGAAGTTGAGCCACATGCTGCGCAGCTCGCCGGAAGTCATTTGCTTCATCGTTTCATTCTCCTTTTCGTTTCGCCGCTATATCATGCGGACATAAAAAACGCCTGCCGTCCGGGGACGAACAGGCGCGATTCGCGGTACCACTCCGGTTGACGCTTTCTATTATAAAGCGTCCTCTCTGCCCCTTAACGCGGGGTGACGTCCGGCTCATCGCCGCAAGCTCAGCGGAGGGCTGTCCGATCCGTCCCGCCGCCGGGCTTGCACCGTCCCCGGCTCGCTTACGCGGGATGCTGGCATCGGCTCTTTCCGCCTCATTGCCTTTGTTTATCGTGGATATTATAGTGAATCATGCGCGCTTTGTCAAGGGCAAATTCCTTCATGCGGCCTCGCCTTTTCCCTCATATATTTTGCGGATATCCGCCCGTCCGCTCCAAACCAGCGCAAAGCACGAGACGATGCACATCACCGCGCCGATGGTCACGCACAGACGGTAGTCGATCACCTCGCCCAGCGCGCCCATGACGATGGTCAGCAGCGCACAGCCCACCTCCGTGACGATCGAAGAAAACGCCGTCACCCGCGCGCGCAGGTTCTCCGGGATGTATTTTTGAATCGCGGCGTTGCGCATGATGCCGCTGTTGCTGCCCAGAAAGCCGCTGACGCACCGGTTGACGAGCATCAGCGGATACGGAATCCACAAAAGAATCGCGTCCATCACCGCGAAAAACTGATAGACGAAGAACGTGACGCCGAATTTCCATTGATTCGGGATGTTGATGCGGTATTGCACGGCGCTGCCCAGCGTGCGCCCGATGAACTCCGCGACGGAGAACATGGCGTACATCGCCGCCGTCATGCCCGTCGCCGTGCGAAAGAACGCCACGAGCAGCGGCTCCGTGCCCGCCGCCACGCCGAACGTCACCGCCCTGTCCACGAACGTGCGCGTGAGGCCCGGCTCGCCGCGCAGGTAATCCCACACCTCGCGGATGTCGCCCGCCCACTTGCGGATCGTGTAGCGCTCGCCCATGCCGGGCGTGGTCTGTCTGACGTGCAGACGGCTCTCCATGGCCGCCGCGACGATCGCCGCCGTGCCTTGGATGACGAGCATCCACGCGATGCCGATGCTGTCCAGCAGCACAGCCGCCAGCGGCATCATCACCACGCTCATCAGCGGATAGAGCATCGCCGACACGGCGTATCCTTTCTCCTCCGCACCCTCGGGCAGCAGGCTCGGGTAAATGCTGTCGTACGCGAGGCCGTCCACCGTGCCCAGCGCGTTGAGCACCAGCGACACAGCGAGATAGCCGATGTACGAGAACTCGCCCAGCAGCAGCCACAGCCCCAGCGCCGCATAGAGCACGCCGTTCAGCGCATCGCACGCCACGAGGAACGTCTTGCGCGGCAGCCTGTCCATCACCGGCGAAATCACGAACGGCACGAACACCGCCGGGATCACCTGTATCGCCAGAATCAGCGCCGACGCCAGCGTGCTCCCCGTCTCGTCAAACACCAGGAACGACAGCGCGAAGCTGCCCATGATATGCCCTGCCGCGCCCAGCGCCGTCGCCGCCATCAGCAGGGTGAAATCCCGGTTCCACAGTTTTGATTTCATATCGAATATTCCTTTTATTTTCTATTTTTATATGCTTTGGTTCACTCGATCTTCCCGCCCAGCTCCCCCTCGTATTTGGCCAGCAGCCGCTCGATATGCGCCTTGGCCGCGCGCTGTGCCTTCTGCGCACTCATCATGTCGGGCGTCTTGTCGCCCATCAGCGCCAGAAACTGGCTCACCTTCAGGCCGAGCGCGTCCTGCATGTCCCGGTCGGAGCCCTGCGGCGCGACGAGGTAATAGCACAGGATCGAGTCCTGCTGGCCCATGCGGTGCGCGCGATCCTCCGCCTGTGAATGTACAGCGGGTGACCAATCCAGCTCGCCGAACACCACGCAGCTCGCCCGCTGCAAGTTGAGGCCCGCCGCCGAGCGCAGCGAGATCACACATAGCGGCGTCTCCCCCGCCATGAAGCGCGAAACGGCGCGCTCCTTCTGGTCGGTCGTCTCGCGGCCGGTGATGAAGCCGGGCTTGTAGCTCGCCAGTTCCTTTTTATAGATATCCATCACGGCGTGGTGATGCGCGAACAGCAGCACGCGCTCCCCGCCATCGAGCAGCGCCCGCACGAACGCCGCCACGAACGGCGCTTTTGCCACGCCCGTCGCCTGACGCTCGCCGCGGCTGATCTGCTCCTCGAGCATCGCGCGCTCCCTGTCCTCCGGGTGCAGCGCGCGCAGGCTGCCCAGCATCTCGATCACGGGCCGCATCAGCTCGCGGTAGACCCTGTCGTCCGCGTCGATCTCCTGCACCAACCGGCGCTTGGGCGGCAGCTCGCGCAGCACCTCCTGCTTGGTACGGCGCAGAATCAGGCCCTCGCGCTTCAGATGCTGGCCGAGCAGACCGGGGTCGCGCACGATGTGGTTGCCGTATCCGTCGCACCACTCGCGCGTGAAGCTCTCCCAATCGCCGAGGCAGTGGAAGTCGAGTATGTTCACCACATTCCAGATCTCCGCGCCCCGGTTGTAGATCGGCGTGCCGGACAGGCCGATGACGCGCTCCGTCTTTTCGGCCAGCAGGCTCGCCGCGCTGTATTTTTCCGTACCGGCGTGGCGCAGCTCCTGAATCTCGTCAAAGATCACTGCGGCAAAGCCCATCTCCGGCAGGGCATTCTTCCATCCGCGCAAAAGCAGGTAGTGGATGATGTAGATGTCAGCCTCGGGCGGGCTATACGGCTTGAGGCCTGTGAGCACGCAAACGCGCGGCGGCCTGCCGTTGATGTTCAGAAAGCGCGCGCATTCCGCCTGCCAGTTGCGCATCAGGTGCGGCGGCACGACGATCAGCGCCGGGAACTCGCCCGTCGCCGCCAGGCACGCCAAGGCCTGCACCGTCTTGCCCAGGCCCATCTCGTCGGCCAGCAGCGTGCGCGGGTTCGCCAGCAGGAACGCCAGCCCCTCCTTCTGGAAGTCGCGCAGCTCGCCGGAAAACGTCCCCTCCGGCGGCGTCACGCGTGCGGGCAGGCGCATCGCCTGTTCCCTCTGCCTCGCGTGCTCGCGCGCCTTTTCGAGCTGCTTATCCCACAGCGCACGGTCCCGCGCCGCGATTTCGAGCGGATAGCGCAGCATCAGCCAATTGACGTCGCCGATGATGCGCCTGTTCGCCGTGAAGCGCGCCTCGCCCCTGCGCCGCTCGCTGCCGGGAAACAGCCGCTTCGCCAGCTCTGTCACGCACGGCTCGCCCTTGATCGTCCAGCACTTGCTGCGCCTGTTATACGAAAGCGTGCCGTAAATGTCGCCCGTCTGCGGCGCGTCCATCAGATAGCCGGGCAGACCACCGGCCGGTTTTGTTTCAAGCGTCGTATCGCGTGTATCCATGCCTCGTCCTTTTTCCTTGTATATCTGCAAAAACGCGCGTCACGGCAGGCTGATGCCCCACAGCCGTTCGAGCGCCATCATCGTCACTTTTTTGCCACCGATCGTCTTGGGCAGGTTCACCCCGCGCGGCGCGAGCACCAGCAGCTCGTGCACCTCGTCAAACGCGGCATACCGCGCGAGCTGTGCGCGCAGCTTTGCCGACTCCGGTCGGTTTTTCTTGACCTCAATGCCGATATGATCCACCATGAAGTCGATCCGGCAGCGCGAGCCGAGCTTATGCTCGTGTTTTGGGCACAGACCGCAGTCGGTCAGCGCCTTTTCCACGCGCGCATGCAGCACAGCCTCCGTGTCTGCCGCGCCGCATCGTATCGCGCTGAGCGCCTGCGTGAGCCGCTCAAGGCTTGCCTCCTCCACCGAATCACTTCCCTTCACAAACAGAATTGATTATAGCATACGCACCATCGTTTTGCAAGTCGACGCCCCGCGCGCTCATATAATCGGAAATAATTCCGTTTCACAACTGCTGCTTTTGTTCTTTTCTCTTGCATATAAGCCCGTTTTGCGGTATGATGTAGTATAGATCATATTATGGGTTTGTCTTGATCAAATGCGGCTCATGATCCGTCGAGGCATCGTCCGCAGCCCTGAAAGGAGCATTTCCCTTATGAAACATCTGCGCATTATTCTGGCGCTGACCCTCTGTCTGGCGCTGGCCTGCATGAGCTCCGTCGCTCTTGCCGCCAAAGACCAGTTCACCGAGGTTCCCAAGGTCAAGCTCGCCGTCCCTGAAGACGGGATTCCCAGCCGCCAGCTCGGCTATCTGACCGTCAATTCCAACATCCCCGGCTTCATCACGATGACCCTCCTCTCCTCCAGCGGCGCCGAGGTGCTCTCCATCGCGGATCACGCGGAGATTCACTCCGGCGATAACAACATCGAGTTCGTCGCCGTCGACGAAACGAACAAGGGCCTCGCCGCCGGCGATTACACCCTGAGCGTAAAGGTCGAGAGCCAGTTCGGCGTCGTCTGTGATCCCGTGACCACCACGCTGGTCATCAATCCGGAGCTCGACTCCGCAGTGCTCAACGGCGGCGCGGCGGCGGAGAACGAGACCGATTCCGCCGATGACAGCAAGGCCGAGACCGCTGCCAAGACCGAGACTGCCGCCAAGACCGAGACTCCGGCCAAGACCGAGACTCCGGCCAAGACCGAAACCCCGGCCAAGACCGAGACCGCCGCGAATACCAACACCATCACCATGACCACCGGCGAATACGAGATGGGCGAAGAGGGCCTGATGATCGGCGTGGGCGTGCCCGACGTGGCCGATCAGACCGATCCGGGCTACTGGGGCCTGACGCCGGAGTCCTCCGATGCGGAAATCTGGGCCGCGATCATCCGCGATATGCCGCGCGTGAACGTCGCCGAGTCCGAGTCCGCCTACATCTACAACTCCACCGAGAAGGGCCGCAAGCGCATCGGCACCGTGAACGGCCTGTCCCAGGGCCTCAACGTCATCAAGGAGCGCGACGACGGCTGGTCTCTGGTCGAGTGCTACCGCAATGAGGACGGCGCATTCGTCCGTGGCTACATCAACAGCAGCAAGATCACCGTCGCCGTGCCGAACGACCAGTACGGCATCGTGGTGGACAAGAAGGCCCAGACGCTGACCGTCTACAAGGAGGGCCAGCGCATCGGCTCCTGCAGCGTGACCACCGGCCTGCCGACGGTCAAATACCCCGTGCGCGAGACGCCCGCCGGCGAGTTCGTCACCGCCACGCGCCGCGGCACGCTGGATTACTACGGTCAGGGCTACACTCGCTTCACCATCCGCTTCAACGGCATCTACCACATCCGCGAAATCGCCTCCACCAGCAAGAACGGCGGCGACTATTCCAAGATGGAGGCGGCCCTTGGCACCAAGTCCACCCGCGGCAGCATCTGTATCCAGGCCGAGCCCTCCGCGGACGGCGGCATCAACGCCGAGTGGATCTGGAACATCACCGAGGACAACAAGCGCGTCAAGATCCTGATCTTCGACGACAAGGAGCGCACCGAGGTGCCGGACCTCTGATCCCCTGCATCGACAACAAAAGCGTCAGCCCTCATCGGCCGGCGCTTTTTTGATGCTCTTTTTTGCAATATAAAGAAAAACGCCGGTTTCCCGACGCTTTGTCTTTTCTCAATTCGCTCCCAGCATTGCATCCGCCCGCTGGCGAACGCGCTCGCGCAGCACAGCCTGCCCCAGCAGCCGCAGGTCCTTCGCCTCCACGAACGATATGCTCCCGAACGGCGCAATCAGCACGCGCTCGATCGCCGTGCGGTATGTCGACAGCTTCTTGACCATGGCCTCAGCGGTCTCGTCCTCGTTTTCGCCCGCCGCGATCAGGAACGCGATTTCGTCGGTGAACTGCAAATGCAGCCGCAGCAGCATCTGCGCCGTGTCCACCGCGCTCTCCACGAAGAACTCGCCGCGCGCCGCGCCCTGCGCCACAACCTGCGTGACCAGCGGCAGCATGCACGCCAGCTGCGTCGTCTTCATCTTCTCGCGCATCAGCGCACCGTCCTCGCGATAAGCCACGCCGATGAGCAGCGCCGCAAAGCCGGGGTTGTCGCGGTCGAGCAGCACCGACGCGTGCAGAAGCGCGTTGAGCTTGTCCACCGCGCTCTCCATCGTCTCGCACGCGGCCTGCGCCTGTGCGCAGCCTTCCTCCGCCCGCGCCGCGCAAATGGCCTCGAGCACGGCCAGCTTGCTGTCAAAATGATGGTAGAAGCCGCCTTTGGAGAAGTTCATCTCGGTGATGATGTCCTGCACGGACGTCCCCTCGTAGCCCTTCGTGTAAAACAGCCTCTCCGCAACCGCCAGAATCTCCTCCCGGCGCACATTGCTTTTTTTCATCGGTTCTCCTCGCCTTCGCTCGCCGCGCATCCGTCACTCGCCGTCCGTCTGCGTCTGCGTCTCTCTGGGGTGATACAGAATCTCCTTCTGCGTCGCGCGGTAGGTCGTGCGCCAGAGCTTCTCCCGGCTGATCTCCTCGCCCGCGCTGTTCTTGTAAATCTTGTAGGTGTCCACCACGTAGCCCGTGCGCTTGCTGCGGCCCGCCTTCTGCGCGCCGATGGGCAGCGACTCATCGACTGTGTAGAGGATCTCGTCCGACGGCTTGATCGTCTCGATGACCTCGGAATACAGGTCGATCGTCAGGCCGTCGTCCCGCATCCTGCCGTAAATCTCGACCGTCACGACGTTCTTTTCATACCACGCGACGACGAACACCGGGTATTCGCCGTTGTTGCGGAACACGAAGTCCAGCGACGGCCAGTTCACCGTCGCGTCCTCTCCCTTGTTGACGTAGGTCGACGGCCAGCTGTGCGCGTACCGCTCGACGATCTCCAGATCCGCGCGCACGACGGCGTTGAACAGCGTGCTGCTCGTCTGGCAGACGCCGCCGCCCGTGTCGTCCACGAGCACGCCGCCCGCAATCGCATGCGCCTCGCGGTAGCCCTTGTCGTATGTGCGCTGGCCCGTGCAGTTGTTAAACGACATCGTCTCGCCGGGCCTGACGATGCGTCCGTTCAATGCCGCGGCGGAAATCTCGATGTTCGTGTTGCGGTCGCGGTCCTTGGTGGTCGTCGTGGAGAAGGTCGAGACGAGGCCGAATTTGCCCTCGAGGTCCGCCTTGACGACCGACGGCGCGACGCTCTCGCCCTCCGGCACGATCACGCGGTCGTAGGCGTGCGCATCGAGCGCGTCGAGGATGTCATTTTTGAGCTTCTCGCGGTCGACGCGATAGCCCGCCTTGCCCTCGGTGAAGCTGAACGTGCGGTTGTTCACGTCAAAGGAATCGAGCGCCGCGTCCACCGCGTCGTAATCGAGGCTGTCGGCGATGATGCTGACCAGCCCGTCCACGGCCTCGCGGTCGTATGTGAAGCTCGTCGTAAGCGCCAGCCCCTGCGTGGCCAGCGCCTGAATCTGCGTGTAGCGCTCCTCCAGTGTGCCGGAGCGGCCCACGGCGTATGCCCTGCGCAGCACGCTCTGCGCGTCGTGCGTCAGCGGCACCTCCGACGACGTGATCTTCCATCGCATATCGCCCGATTCCACGACGAGCGAGAACGCCTCGCTGCTCTGCTGCTGACGCCCGGCGAAGATCGCCTGCGCCTCCTCCATCGTCATGCCGTCCAGCGGCGTGCCGTCCACCGTGATGCCGGGGAAAAACGTGTCACTGTTGACGGCTTGACTGATGGCGGCATACGCTTGATATGCCGCCATGCGATCGGAATACAGTTGTGCGCCCATGAACCAGACCGCCGCGCACAGCGCGATGACGATCAGCGTCCACACGGGGAAAAGCTTTCTCTCCTCTTTCGTGCGCCGCTCCATGCGGGGCGGCTTTGACCGATTCGAGGACATAGGGATAATCGCTCCTTATTCGCCGAGCTGCTTGCCCGCGTCCAGCGCCTCACACAGCTCCTTTTCGTTCATGCGGTAGGACAGGATGTGCAGGCTGTCGGACAGATGCACATTGTTGACCGCCACGCCCTCCGGCAGTGCCAGATCGACCGGCGCGAAATTCCAAATCGCGCGCACGCCGCCCGCCACGAGCTGGTCGGTGATCTCCTGCGCCACAGACTTGGGCACGGCCAGCACCGCGATGTCCACATTGTGCGTGTCCAGCCACGTCTGAAGCTTCTCCATCGGCTGCACGAGGATGCCGTGCACGTCGATGCCCACGAGCGCCGGCGACACGTCGAACATCGCCTGGACGTTGAAACCCTCCTTGGGGAAGCCCGCGTAATTGGCGACCGCGCGCCCGATGTTGCCCGCGCCCACGATAATGACGTGGTACTGATGGCGCAGGCCGAGAATCTCCGCGATGCGCTCCTTGAGGTTGGAAACGTGATAGCCGTAACCCTGCTGACCAAAGCCGCCGAAGCAGTTGATATCCTGACGGATCTGCGAAGCGGTCAGGTTCATGCGCTCGCCAAGCTCCTGCGAGGAGATGCGCACGACGCCGGCCTTTTCAAGCTCGCGCAGATGACGATAATACATAGGAAGCCGTCTCACCACGGCGTCGGATACCCGGGACTTGCCTGCCATGTCAATAATCGCTCCTCTTCATAAGATTGTCCTGAAATCCCCCTGAATATCAGTATATCAGCATATTGGGCGCTCTGCAAGTGAAAAATTCATCAACCTTGTGCATATTCCTATAATTTTGTACGTGGAAGATCGAATTTCAAAATTCACGCTTGAGCGAGCGCGTGAACAGCCCGCCGAGCTGCGCGTCCGGGTCCGCGCCCTCGTAGAGCACCGCATACACCGCGCTTGAGATCGGCATCTCCACGCCGTAACGCTCCGCCAGCGTGCGCAGCGCCTTCGCCGTGTAGTAGCCCTCGGCCAGCTCGCCGTAGGTCTCCCCCTTGACGAACAGCTCGCCGAAGCGCCTGTTGTGGCTGTAAGGCGAGAAGACCGTCGCCTCATAATCGCCCAGATGGCACAGGCCGTAGGCTGAAATCTCGCTGCCGCCCATCGCCTTGATGAGCCGGGCGACCTCGCGCGTGCCGCGGCTCATGAGCGCGCCCTTGAGCGAGGAGACGCCCTTGCCGTCGAGCATGCCCGCCGCGATGCCGATGACGTTCTTGGCCGCCGCGCCGACCTCGTTGCCCAGTAGGTCTGTGCCGTAATAGAAGCGGATCAGCCCGCCTGAGAGCTGATCGATCAGCCGCGCCTTTGTCGCCTCGCTGGCCGAGTCGATAACCATGCAGTTGGGCACACCCGCCAAAAACTCCTGCACGTGGCCCGGCCCGAGCCACACAGCGATCTCGTTATGCTCTCCGGCGGCCTCCTCCGCGATCTGCGAGAGGCGCATGCCGGTTGCGATCTCGATGCCCTTCATGCACAGCACGAACGTCTTTCCCGTCACGCCCGTCGCTGCAATCTGCGCCATCAGGCCGCGCAGCTGCTGCGAGCCGATAGAGATGCAGACCACGTCCGCCGCCAGCGCGGTTTCAATGTCCGTGGTCAGGCAGATGCGCTCGTCAAATGTGACCAGTCCGTTGCTGCGCGCGGTCATGATCTGCTGCATATTTCTGCTGCTTTCGCGCCCGTAGAGCGTGACCTCGTGGCCAATTTTGTCCAGATACCACGCGATGAACGAGCCCCAGCGCCCGCAGCCGATAACCGAGTATTTCAAATGAATCCTTCCCGTCCTGTCAAGTTGTGGTCATTATACCATACCCGCGCTGTTCGTGCAAATTTCAGCGCCTGAAGCCCCGCAGCCGCTCGCGCTCGCGCTTGCGTTCGCTCTTCTCGCGCATGGGCTTCTTCAATCCGCTTATGTGCACGAGCGACAGGTCGACCGCGCTCTGCGCCAGCTCGACGCTCTCCACGTGCACGCGCACATGCATGCCCAGCGAGAGCACCACGCCGCTGCGCTCGCCCCGCAGCGTCATGCGCCGCTCGTCGAAGTCGAACCAGTCGTCCATCGTGCGCACGTGGACAAAGCCCTCCGCGCCGTTTTCCATCATGACGTACACGCCCCAGTCGGTCACGCCGCTGATCGTGCCGTCGAAATCCTCGCCGACGTGCCTGTCCATGTAGCGCGCCATCATCAGCTTATCCGCCGCGCGTTCGGCATCCACGGCCACGCGCTCGCGGTCGCTGCTCTGCACGGCGGCGTCGCCCAGCCTGTCGCCCATCATGCTCACGCGCTCGCCCTTGAGCATCGCCGTCAGCGCGCGGCTCACCACGAGGTCGGGATAGCGGCGGATCGGCGAGGTGAAGTGGCAGTAGTCGTCCATCGCGAGACCGTAGTGACCCAGCGGCTTGGCGTCGTAGCGCGCCTTCTGCATGCTGCGCAGCGCGAGCGTCGAGATCACCGGGTATTCGGGCCTGTCCTTCGTGCTCTCCAGCACGGCGCGGATGTCGCCCGGCCTCGCGTTCGGCCCGATGCCGCGCGCGTCGATGCCCAGTCCGCGCAGGAAGTCCGCGAACGTGCCGAGCTTCTCCGGGTCGGGCTTCTCGTGTACGCGGTAGAGCAGCGGCAGACCGCGCTCCCTCGCCATGCGCGCCACGGCCTCGTTCGCCGCGAGCATGAAGTCCTCGATCATCAGCTCCGCGTCGCCGCGCTCCCGCTTGATGATCTCCACAGGCTCACCGTCTTCGTCCAGCACGAACACCGGCTCCTCCGTGTCAAAGTCGATGCAGCCCATCGCCTCGCGCCGCGCGCGCAGCTTCTTGGACAGCCCGCGCATGTCGCGCAGCGTATCGCGCACGGCGGCCATCTTCTCCGCCTGCACCTCGTCGCCCGCAAACAGCGCGTTCACGTCGTCGTAGACAAGCCGCGCCTTGCTCCGCGTGATCGTGCGGGCCAGACGCGCGCTGACCGTCTCGCCGCGCTCGTCGATGTCCATGAATATGCTCATGGTGAATTTGTCCTCATCCGGGCGCAGCGAGCAGACGCCATTGCTCAGCTGCTCCGGCAGCATCGGCAGCACGCGCCCCGGCAGATAGACGCTCGTGCCGCGCGCGTAGGCCTCCTTGTCGAGCGCCGAGCCCTGCGCGACATAGTGGCCCACGTCCGCGATGTGCACGCCCAAACGCCACAGGTCGCCCTCGCGCGTCAGGCTGACCGCGTCGTCAAAGTCCTTCGCGTCGCGCCCGTCGATGGTGAAACTCAGCAGCCCGCGTGCGTCTTCGCGCGTGGGATCGTCGGCCAAATCCGCTGGCTTGCAGGCGTCCGCCTCGCGCAGCACGTCCTCGCCGAACTTCGTATGCAGATGCGCGCTCGCCACGAGGCCATCGAGCGCGCACGTCGCCTGATCGAAGCTGCCGATGCGCTCCTCGATGCGCACCATCATGCCGCCCTCGTCGTCCCATTGCAGCACATGCGCGCGCACGATGTCGCCCTCGCCCGCGTCGCAGTCCACGCTGTCCACGGCGATGCTCTGCGGCAGCCTGCGCTCGATCGGCGCGAGCACCCACTCGCGTCTGTGCATGCCGAGCACGCCGCTGATCTGCTCATGCGCGCGGGTCAGCACCTTGCGCACCACGACGCGTTCGCCGCCGATGCGCTCGGCCTGCACCGTGTCGCCCCAGAGCGTGCCGTGCGCGTCGTCCTTGCGGCAGAGGAACTCGCGCCCGTCCGCCGCCTCCATGCGCACGCTGCCGTGCACAAGCCCGCGCACCGTCAGCTTGAGCACCTCGCCCGGCTCGCGTTTTGGGGCATGCTTCTCGCGCCCACCGTCCTTATGCGCGCTCCTGCGCAGCTCGCGGGCGATGTCGATGCGCGCGGTCACTTTCGCAATATGGCCGCCGCCCTTGCCCGTCTTCTTTCTGAATTGCTTCTTCATGTTCTTTCTCCGTGTTCTCTTTCTTCTTATTATATTTCACGCTCGCGGCCTCGCGCTATACCGTTCCCGCTCCATATCCCGCCGGAACGCGCCGCTGCCTTCGCCTATGATGATACCATACGCCGCGGCGCAGCGCAAATGCCGTAAGCCTTTCATTCTTCGTAAGTCCTCGACCATTTGGCATAAAATTTCATGCCGGTCTCACATCAATATAAACTGAAATTTACATGTCTTCCCGTAACCCAAAAAAGCGATACGCGCAGCCGATGCCCATCACCCAGAAATTCAAACCGAAATGCGACGCAGATTTTTCGCTTTGGCTAAGTCGGATGGCGACGCAGCAGGCCGCTCACATAAGCAAAATCCGCCCCATCTCTCCCATTCCCCCGTAACCCCAATTCAGTACAGCGAGGGGCAGCCGATGCCCATCACCCAGAAATTCAAACCGAAATGCGACGCAGATTTTTCGGTTTGGCTAAGTCGGAGGGAGGGAGGCGTAGCTGGGCTACGACGACCGGAAGGAGACGACGCCAAAGCGGAAAAGATGCAAGCAGGCGGCGCGATTTTCTGCAGGGGCAGCATCATCAAAAAAGAGGCTAAAGCGTTTGCTTCAGCCTCTGTGTGGTTTGCCTATCAGCCGATCAACACAATGACCAGCGCGCAGACGATGAACACGACTGCGGAGACCTTGGTCGCAAGGGCCAGCTTGCCCTCCATCGACTTGGCCTTGTTCTTGCCGAAGAACGTCTCGGCGCCGCCAGCGATCGCGCCAAGTCCACTGGACTCGCCCGGCTGGAGCAGAACGGTGGCGATGAGCACCAGAGCGGTGACCACCAGCAGCACGGTGACAATGCCGTTAAGGATCGCCATATGTTTTCGCCTCCTAGCTTCGTTAAGCGATTAGCGCTTGGAGAACTGCGGAGCGCGGCGGGCGGCCTTGAGGCCGTACTTCTTACGTTCCTTCATACGCGGATCGCGCGTGAGGAAACCGGCCTTCTTGATGGCCGGACGCAGCTCGGGATCAGCCTTCACCAGCGCGCGGGAGATGCCGTGGCGGATCGCGCCGGCCTGACCGGCCAGACCACCGCCGTACACGTTCACCAGCACGTCATAGCGGCCCTCGAGCGCCGTCAGCGCCAGCGGCTGACGAACGGTCATCTTCAGGGTCTCCAGACCAAAGTAGTTGTCGATCTCGCGACCGTTGATCACGATCTTGCCCTCGCCCGGAATGAGGCGAACACGAGCAATGGCCTTCTTGCGGCGGCCAACCGCCTGATACTGAACCTGTGCCATGTTTCAAACACTCCTTCCTGACTCTTACTTGACGAGTTCGAGCACTTCCGGCTTCTGCGCCTCATGCTCATGCTCGGCGCCGGCGTACACGCGCAGCTTGCGCGCCATCTGGCGGCCCAGCGGGCCCTTGGGCATCATGCCGATGACGGCATGCTTCACCGCGAACTCCGGCTTCTCGGCCAGCAGCTTGCGATACTTGGTCTCCTTCAGTCCGCCCGGATAGCCGGAGTGATGGTAGTACACCTTCTGATCGAGCTTCTTGCCCGTCAGCACGACCTTCGCGGCGTTGATGACGATCACGTGGTCGCCGGTGTCGCAGTGCGGGGTGTAGGTGGGCTTATTCTTGCCGCGCAGGATCGCGGCAACCTGGCTGGCCAGGCGGCCGAGCGGCATGCCGTCGGCGTCAACGATGTACCACTTGCGCTCGACGGTCTGGGCATTTGCCATAAACGTTTTCACGTTGAATTCCTCCTCAAAGTGTGAACAGCTTCATATATTCACATTGGCTGCTTCGCGCTGGTCAGACGCTCGGCAAGGGGCGCGCAGGCAGGCCCGGGGCTAATCAGGCAAACTTACGCATCAGCTATTTTAACCTTTCCTGTATGGTTTTGTCAAGCCCTTTTCTCGATTTTATTTAGAAAAAATCAGACTTTTTCGCCCTTTCGCCGCCCCCGTGACGGCTTTCCGTCAAATTTTTTGCACAATGGGCTTGACAAAGGCACGCATCTTCGATACAATGTCAGCAAGTTCATAATTCGTGAGCCACAAAGATGATGATGGGAAATAATCAAAAGGTCGTTTGCGTCAAGAGAGCCGGCGGTCGGTGCAAGCCGGACGAAACCCTTTTTGAAAGCTCCTCCCGGAATTGCGCAGGCGAACCGCTCTCAAGTAGTAGTCTGCGACGGCTGACCCCGTGATAGGTCAGGTCTTGATGGAGACCGATGAGGGCTGCTTCGGCAGCCGAATTAGGGTGGTACCGCGCAAGGAAGAATTACTGCGCCCCTAAGCCGCAAAGCCGCGGCTGGGGGCGTTTTTCATTCCCCGGCCGGCGCGCCGATTCTCATTTTGAAAGGAGTAACCGCTATGTATCAAGGCTGCAAGAAGTACATCCCCTTCACCCCCGTCTCCCTGCCGGACCGCACCTGGCCCGACAAGCGCATCGAGAAGGCCCCGACCTGGTGCTCCGTCGATCTGCGCGACGGCAACCAGGCGCTCGTCACGCCGATGAACCTTCAGGAAAAGCTCGAGTTCTTCAAGCTCCTCGTCGAGCTGGGCTTCAAGGAGATCGAGGTCGGCTTCCCGTCCGCGTCCGAGACCGAGTATGAGATCCTGCGCGCGCTCATCGATGGCAACTTCATCCCGGACGACGTGACCATTCAGGTCCTCGTTCAGGCGCGCGAGCACCTCATCCGCAAGACGTTTGAGGCCGTGCGCGGCGCGAAGAACGTCATCATCCACTTCTACAACTCCACCTCCACGCTCCAGCGCAAGGTCGTCTTCAAGAAGGACATGCAGGGCATCATCGACATCGCCGTCGCGGGCGCCAAGCTCGTGCGCGAGCTGACCGAGGCCGACACCTCCGGCACCAACTTCCGCTATGAGTACTCCCCGGAGTCCTTCTCCGGCACCGAGATGGATTTCGCCGTGGAGATCTGCCGTCAGGTCATGGAGACCCTCGGCGCGACCAAGGAGAATCCGGTCATCCTCAACCTGCCCAACACGGTTGAGATGTGCACGCCCAACACCTACGCCGACCAGATCGAGTATTTCATCCGCAACCTCCCCAACCGCGAGGCCGCGATCATCTCCATCCACCCGCACAACGACCGCGGCACCGGCGTGGCCTGCGCCGAGCTGGCCATGATGGCGGGCGCCGAGCGCGTGGAAGGCACGCTGTTCGGCAACGGCGAGCGCACCGGCAACCTCGACATCGTGACCGTCGCGCTGAACATGTACACGCAGGGCATCGACCCGGAGCTCGACTTCACCCACATCGACCACGTCCGCGACGTCTGCGAGCGCTGCACCAAGATGCACGTGCCGGAGCGCTGGCCCTACGCCGGCAAGCTGGCCTTCACCGCCTTCTCCGGCAGCCATCAGGACGCCATCAACAAGG
>CALVTQ010000131.1 GCA_944362695.1 uncultured Clostridia bacterium | reverse complement strand
CGCCGAACATCGGGTTGAGCAGCAGCCCGAAGAGCGGATACCACACGCCCGCCGCCAGCGGGATGCCGATGACGTTGTAGAAGAACGCCCAGAACAGGTTCTCGTGGATGTTGCGCAGCGTCGCGCGCGAGAGGCGGATGGCCGCAGGCACGTCGGAGAGCTGGCTCTTCATGAGCACCACGTCCGCCGCGTCGATGGCCACGTCCGTGCCCGCGCCGATGGCGATGCCGATGTCCGCACGGGTGAGGGCCGGGGCGTCGTTGATGCCGTCGCCGACCATCGCGACCTTGCCCTGCTGGCGCAGGCGGCGGATGACGGCCTCCTTGCCGTCGGGCAGCACGCCCGCGATGACCTCGTCGACGCCCGCCTGCTTGCCGATGGCCTTGGCGGTGCGCTCGTTGTCGCCGGTGAGCATGACGACGCGGATGCCCATGTTTTGAAGCGCGCGGATGGCGGCGGGGCTGTCCTCCTTGATGACGTCGGCCACGGCGATGACGCCCAGCAGCTCTTTACCCTTGGCGAACAGCAGCGGCGTGTTGCCCGCGCTGGCGAGGTCGGCGCAAAGGGCGCGCGTCCTGTCGTCCACATTGGCGATGGTGGAAATGAAATCCAGCGAGCCGCCGTGCAGCGTGTCGCCGTTTAAGCTGGCGCGCAGGCCATGACCGGCGAGCGCGGTGAAGTCCGCAACCGGGGTGAGCGCGACGCCCACCTCCTGCGCCTTGTGCATGACGGCGCGGGCGAGCGGGTGCTCGCTGGGCTGCTCGAGCGAGGCGGCGGCGGCGAGCAGCTCGTTTTCGCTCATGCCGCCGATGGGGTGAATCGCGGTCACGCGCGGCTCGCCCATGGTGATCGTGCCGGTCTTGTCAAGCGCCACGATCTCGGTCTTGCCGGTCTCCTCGAGGGACACGGCGGTCTTGAAGAGAATGCCGTTTTTCGCGCCCGTGCCGTTGCCGACCATGATCGCCACCGGCGTGGCCAGACCCAGCGCGCACGGGCAGGAGATGACCAGCACGGAGATGCCGCGCGCGAGGGCAAAGCCCAGCTCCTGACCGGCGATCAGCCAGACGAGCGTGGTGATGACGGCAATCGTGATAACGGCGGGGACGAACACGCCGGAGACGCGGTCGGCGACCTTGGCAATCGGCGCTTTGGTCGCGGCGGCGTCGGAGACCATCTGGATGATCTGGGAGAGCGTCGTGTCCTCGCCCACGCGCGTGGCCTCGCAGCGCAGGAAGCCGGACTGGTTGAGCGTCGCGGCGGAGACGGCGTCGCCCGCGGCCTTGTCAACCGGGATGCTTTCGCCGGTCAGCGCGGACTCGTTGACGGCGCTGCTGCCCTCGATGACCACGCCGTCCACCGGGATGTTCTCGCCCGGGCGCACGACGAAGATGTCGCCCTTTTTGACCTGCTCGACGGGGACGGTGACCTCCTGGCCGTCGCGCACGAGCACGGCGGTCTTGGGCGCGAGGTTCATCAGCGACCTGAGCGCGTCGGTCGTGCGGCCCTTTGACTTGGCCTCGAGCATCTTGCCCACCGTGATCAGCGCGAGGATCATTGCGGCGGACTCAAAGTAGAACTCGTGCATGTACGCCATCGCGCCGGCCATGTCGCCCGCGGCCTGTCTGCCGGTCATGGCGAACAGCGCGTACGTGCTCCAGCAGAAGGACGCCGCCGAGCCGAGCGCCACGAGCGTGTCCATGTTCGGCGCGCCGTGGATGAGGCCTGTGAAGCCCTTGATGAAGAATTTCTGGTTGATGACCATCACGATGGCCGACAGCACGAGCTGAAGCAGGCCCAGCGCGACGGGGTTGTTATCAAAAAACGCCGGAGCGGGCCAGCCCCACATGCACACGCCCATCGAGAAATACATAAGAACCAGCAGGAAGCCCACCGACGCGATCAGGCGGCGCTTTAAGACCGGCGTCTCGCGGTCGGCGAGGGGATCGTCGCCCTTCGCGGCGCTCGTCCCGGCGGCGGGAGCGGCAGCGCCCTTGACCGACGCGCCGTAGCCCGCGGCCTCGACAGCGGCGATGATAGCGGCATCGTCCGCCGTGCCCTCGACGCCCATCGAATTGGTCAGCAGGCTGACCGAGCAGCTCGTCACGCCGGAAACGCCGTTTACGGCCTTTTCCACGCGGGCGGAGCAGGCGGCGCAGCTCATGCCGGTCACGTTGTATTGCTTCATAAGAAAATCGCCTCCATTGCCGCGCTTTTCGCTTACGATGGCGCGCGGCTGCCTCGTTGTGCGGGTTTATTTCATCAGCTTTTGCAGCACGGACAAAAGCTCGTCGAGCGTGTCGTCGCGCCCGGCGCGGATGTCGCTTGCGACGCAGGATTTGATGTGATTGCCCAGCAGCACCTTGGAGAAGCTGCTGAGCGCGGCGCTGGCGGCGGCGACCTGCGTCAGGATGTCCGGGCAGTAGGCGTCGCGCTCGACCATGCCGCGTATGCCGCGGATCTGGCCCTCGATGCGGTTGAGCCGCGTGATCAGGTCGCGCACCTCCTGCTCGGTGCGCTCCTTGGTCTTATGGCTGGCGCAGCAGCAGCGGATTTCGCCGTCCTGCGCGGTCTCGTTGATGTCAATCTTTTCGCTCATGTCCTCACCTCGTGGCTCCATTATATACCCCGTGGGGGTATCCTGCAAGGGGCAAATTGCACAGAAATCGGCGGTTTTTCGCCGGATGCGGACAGAGCGTGCGGGCAGAACATACGCATTGTGATGATGAATATATTTGGAAAACTTTTTTGCAAAACGCTTGACATTCGCGGCCAAATGCGCTATGCTCTATCGCAGAAGCGAAAACTGAATGGTCTTTGGGGCAGGGTGAAAATCCCGACCGATGGTATAGTCCATGAACCCCGCATTGCGGGGCCGATCTGGTGAAACTCCAGAACCGACGGTAAAGTCCGGATGGGAAAAGACGTTCTTTGCGCACGGCGCTGCATTTTGGCGCGCCCTCTGTGATAAGCAAAACGATCCCGAGGCTATCTTCGTCGTAGCTTCGGGATTTTTATACTTACGGAGGGATTTTCCATGCAGAGATCCAGTGTACGCCGCCTGACGATGGCGGCCATGATGGGCGCGGTCGCGTTTGTGCTGATGTATTTCAGCTTCTCGGTGCCGGTGCTCTCGCCCGTGGCGGACTTCGACTTCTCCTACCTGCCGGAGATCATCGGCGGCTTCGTGCTCGGCCCGGCGGGCGCGGTGGAGATCATCGCGGTCAAGGTGCTGCTCAAGCTGGTGTTCAAGGGCACGTCCACGATGTTCACCGGCGAGCTTCAGAAGTTCCTGCTGAGCTGCGCGTATGTGCTGCCTGCGGTGCTCTACTACCGCAAGAACCGCACCAAGCGCGGCGCGGTCATCGGCCTTGTGCTGGGCACGGTCGTGGGCATTCTCGTGGCGATCCTCACGAACCTGTTCCTGATCTTCCCGTTCTACATGAAGGCGTTCGGCATGAACTGGGAGGCCATCATCGGCATGTTCAACAAGGTCAACCCGTATATCAAGGATCAGTTCACGATGGTGCTGTTCTCCATCGTGCCGTTCAACGTCATCTCGATGGGCGGCATCTCGATTCTGGCGATGCTGCTGTATAAGAAGATCAGCGTGCCGATGAAGAAGTTCATCCAGTAAACAAAAATGTATCCCGTGGAGGAAGATATGCAGTACAGCATCGACAAGAATCTCACGTTTGAACAGGCCGTCGCCCTGATGTTTGAAAAGCTCGGCGACTTCAAGATCATGGCGCTTGCCAGCTCGGTGAACGACTACGTCATGGTGCGCAACGTGAGCTGCCTGTTCTACGACGGTAAGGTGTGGTTCAAGACCGACAGGAATTTCCGCAAGACGCAGCAGCTCATCCAAAATCCCAACGTCGCGCTCTGCTGGAGCGGCGTGCAGATCGAGGGCACGGCGAAAAGCTGCGGCCTTGTGGTCGATGAGCCGGACAGGAAATTCGAGACGCTGTATAAGAAATTCCTCTGGGGCAGCTACAACAAATACTCGCACGAGGACACCGAGATCATCATCGAGGTCACGCCCAAGTTCGTGGAGATCTGGGACACGAGCGAGGACAACTACGCCTATCAGATCTTCATCGACTTTGTTGGGCGGGGCGTCGAGGTCAAGCAGTACGACAAGAAATGACATCGTCCTTTTGAAAAACATAAACCCACGGCGGCGGAGGCTCTTTGCAGGGCTTCCGCTGTTGTTTGTCGAATGGATGACGGTGCGGGCTGTCCGCAAAAGAAAGGGATGAACGATGGAACAAATCAAATATGAAAAGTGCATGCCGTGGCTGATGGCTGCCGGGCGCTATATCAAACGCGAGGCCGATCGTGCGGAATGTCCCGACTGCGCCATGCGCTGCGGCTGGTCTATACGCCGGATGTGAAAGGCGCGCTTGTGTCGCTGTCCATCGTTTGCGAAAGCTGCCGCAAATATGCCGTCGTCTCAAGCGCAAGGAAGCCGGACTGGATGGACTGAACCGGCGGGGAAACGCGATGCCCCTGAACATGCGCATGGCGGCTTTATATATAATGAAGAATATGCCGAAAGGGTTTGACAGTCAAGCTGGATGATGATACAATTTTCATCATCAACGTTAGCGGTTGGGGGCGAACGATTTTCGCCATGATTCAGCCAAGGAGGGCCAACATGATTCTACCATCCATGCGCGCGGGCATGTTCATTTCGCTGGGCTGCATGCTCTACATCCGCATCGAGGACAAGGTGCTCGCCTCGTTCCTCTTCGCGCTCGGTCTGCTCAGCGTCGGGCTGACCGGCTCGCTTCTGTTCACCGGCCAGACGCACAAGCTGCTCGAGCACACGCCCAAACGCACGCCCAAGGAGCTGGCCATCATCTGGGCGGGCAACATCGCGGGCGTCGCGCTGACGTTCCTCGTCGCGGCGCTGCTCGATCCGGGGATGTTTGAGGGGGCGAAGGCGCTCGCGCTCAAGAAGCTGGCCAACCCCGTGCCGGTCGTCGTGCTCAACTCGATCTGCTGCGGCATGCTCATGACGATGGCGACGCGCGCGGATTCGCCCAAGTACGTGACCATCGGCTGCGTCGCGGCGTTCATCCTCGCGGGCTTCAACCACTGCATCGCCGATTGCTTCTACTTTTGCGCCGCGCTGCCGGGGGCGATCCCGTATCTGCTGCTGATCACGGCGGGCAACACGCTCGGCGGGCTGATCCCGGTCGCGGGCGTCAAGCGCGCGTAACACGCAACGCAAAGCCTTCTGCGCTTTTGCATATCATTTTTCACGAAAGGAATGTTTCATATGAATCATCCGATCACGGACGAACAGCTTGCGCGCTGGGGCAAGGATTACAGCGGCAGCGCCGAGCGCCGTCTCGCCACGCATGCCCTCGCCAAGTGCGACATCAACGACGCCGCGCACGTCGCGGGCGGCGCGTGGGCCATGCGCCAGAAGTTCTCGCTGGAGATCAAGACCCTGCCGGTCACCAACCAGAAGTCGTCGGGTCGCTGCTGGCTGTTCGCCGCCGCGAACGTGCTGCGCGAGCGCATCGCCGCCGACCTGAACATGGAGAATTTCGAGATTTCGCAGAGCCACCTCGCGTTCTGGGACAAGTTCGAGCGCGCGAATTACTTCCTTGAGAGCATCCTTGAGACCGCCGACCGCCCCGCCGACGACCGCGTGGTCATGCACATCCTGATGACGGGCGTGCACGACGGCGGCCAGTGGGACATGTTCGGCAACATCGTGCGCAAGTACGGCATCGTGCCCAAGGACGCGTACGACGAGACGTACCAGTCTTCCAACACGCGCAATATGAACGCGCTGCTCAACCGCAGCCTCAAGGCCGCCGCTGCCAAGCTTCGCGCGATGGCCGCCGCGGGCGAGAGCGAGGACGCGATTCAGGCCGAGAAGGACGCGACGCTTAGCAAGGTCTACGGCTTCCTGTGCAGCTGCTACGGCGGCGAGCCGCCCAAGACGTTCGATTTTGAGTACGTGGACAAGGACGACAATTACCACATCGAGAAGGGCTTGACGCCCATGGGCTTCGCCGAGCGGTACGCGCTTTCGTGGCTTGACGAGACGGTGTCCGTCATCCACGCGCCGACGAAGGATAAGCCGTATCACAAGACGTATACGATTGCGTTCCTGGGCAATGTCGTGGGCGGGCGGCCGGTGTGCCACCTGAACCTGACGATGGACGAGTTCAAGGCCGCCGTGATCCGCCAGCTCGAGGCTGGCAAGGTCGTCTGGTTCGGCAGCGATGTCGGCAAGTACGGCGACCGCGAGAAGGGCATCTGGGACGACGGCTGCTACGATTACGAGCTGCTGACCGGGCTCGACCTCGCCATCAGCAAGGAGGACGCGCTCGATTACGGCTTCTCGGCGATGAATCACGCGATGGTCATCACCGGCGTGAACATCGAGGACGGCAAGCCGACGCGCTGGAAGATTGAGAACAGCTGGGGCGACGAGCGCGGCGTAAAGGGCTACTACGTCTGCTCGGACAGCTGGTTTGACGAGTATGTGTTCCAGGCGGCGGTCGAGAAGGAGTACCTCGGCGAGCTCGCGGAGCTGACAAAGCAGGCGCCCAAGACGCTCGATCCTTGGGACCCGATGGGTACGCTGGCGGACTGAGGAAAGGCTGCGGGGATAGGCGCGAAGCGAAGAAGGGGTCTGGGGACCGGAGCCTGCCGCCGCCAGTGGCGGATGAAGGCAGGCGGAGCGTCGGGAACTTTAAGGAGCGCTCGCGCGACTATAAAGTTCCCCGGAAGAAGCCCCCAGCGGGGTCTGGGGCTGGCCCCAGCGTAACCCCAACGTAACCCCAAGGGCGAAGCCCATTGAGAAAGCGTAGTCTCGTGAGATGGCCGCGCGAATCGCGCGGACTAGAGCGAGACGGGTTCAGCGCGCAAACGCCGCAAACCCTGCCAACCCGTAACCCCGTTTCTCCGAATCTCCCGCTTGACGCCGCGCGTCTGCGGTGCTATAATCGCATACAAGGGAATGAGGTTCTCCCGCGGCGCACGCCGAAACTGCTTTTACAAGCTGATGACTTCTGCTTTATGCAGGAGTTGTCGGCTTTTTTATTGGCCTCGCCCCTGCGAAAAATGAGGCGTCTGACGGCCGCTTTTGCCCTTGGGCGTCGTCTCCTTCCGGTCAGCGTAGCCCAGCTACGCCTCCCTCCGTCTTGGCCGATAGCGAAAAATCACCTCGATATCCTGCTCCGTTTTTGTTTGCGTCGAGGCTGCAAACCTGTTTATATCAAAGAAAAAGGAGTGTCCTCCCATGCTCACATCGCTCGCGCTGATCTTCCTGCTCGGCCTCGGCTGCGCCGCCGTCGCCAAACGCATCGGCCTGCCGCGCATCGTCGGCATGCTGCTTTGCGGCATCGCGCTCGGGCCGTACGCGCTTGGTTGGCTCGATCCCAAAATCCTCGGCATATCCGCGGAGCTTCGTCAAATGGCGCTGGTCATCATCCTGATCAAGGCCGGGCTGTCGCTCAACCTCGCCGACCTGCGGCGCGTCGGGCGTCTGGCGGTGATGATGGCGTTCGTCCCGGCGTGCTGCGAGATCGTCGGGTGCGTGCTGCTCGCCCCGGCGCTGCTGGGCGTCACGCGCGCGGAGGCGGCGGTCATCGGCGCGATACTGGGCGCGGTGTCGCCCGCGGTCGTCGTGCCGCGCATGGTGCAGCTCATAGACGAGCGCTACGGCACGGGCAAGGGCATCCCGCAGATGATCCTGGCGGGCGCGTCGCTGGACGACGTGTTCGTGATCGTGCTGTTCACGACGTTCCTAGGTATCGCACAGGGGCAGAGCGCGGGGCTGGCGGGCTTTGCGGCGATTCCGCTCTCCATCGTCACGGGCATCGCGCTGGGCGCGGCGTGCGGCTGGCTGCTCGCGAAGTTCTTTGAGCTGTGCTGGCAGAAGGGGAATGCCGTCCCCGGCAGCATGAAGATGATGGTCGTGCTCGGCGTCGCGTTCCTGCTGACGGCGGCGGAGGATGCGCTGGAGGGCGTCGTGCCGCTGTCCGGCCTGCTCGCGGTGATGAGCATGGCGATGGCGCTCGCGGCGAAGGGTGCGCCCGCTGTGACGAAGGGCTTGCAGGGCAAGACCGGCAAGCTCTGGACGGCGGCGGAGGCGCTGCTGTTCGTGCTGGTCGGCGCGGCGGTTGATATCCGCTACACGATGGAGGCCGGGCCGATGGCCGTGCTGCTGATTGCGGGCGGGCTGGCGTTCCGCTGCTGCGGCGTCTTGCTGTGCATGCTCGGCACGAAGCTCACCCGGCGCGAGCGGCTGTACTGCGTGCTGGCGTATCTGCCGAAGGCGACGGTGCAGGCGGCGATCGGCGGCGTGCCGCTGGCGATGGGGCTAAATTGCGGCGCGCTGGCGCTGTTGGTGGCGGTGCTGGCGATTCTGATCACGGCTCCGCTCGGCGCGCTGTGCATGGACGCGGCATACAGGCGGCTGCTCACGCACGACGCGTGAAGATTCTGCAATACAAAGAAAAAAACGGCGCTTTCCGATGATGGGGAGCGCCGCGATTTTTTCCCAAAAGAGGAAATGACGATGCGTGACGCGGCGGATTTTGCTGTGTACGCAAAAAAAGCGCCTCCCGGCCTTCGGGAAGCGCGAAATGTCTGTTTCAGTCGCTGAGCTTGACGACGAGCGTGCCGTCGATCATGGCCGTGCAGCCCTCGGCGGGGAAGGCGGGCAGGGCGGCGACGTCCTCGCGCGCGGCGAGCTGGTCGCGCTCGTAGGTGCCCACGATGTTGGCGGGATAGCCCATGATGTCCCAGAGATACCATGTGTAATCGTCGGGCGTCACGGCGGCGTAGTTATTGCGCGCAGCCTCGAGTGCGGAAAGGCGCTCAAAGCCCTCGCGCTGCACGGACAGCTCGCCGCTCTCGAGCGAACCGATGATGGCGGTGGGCGTCGCGCCGGGGGTGAAGCCGGTGGTGGCCTCCATGCGCGCAACCACGCGGGTCATCGCCGCGAGCGTCGCGTGGAACTCGAGGTTCTTCTTGACGTACACCTGATTGGCGAAGACCACGCCGCCCAGCGTCATCACGGCAAGCGCAGCGGAGGCGATTTTCACGATGCGCAGGGACAGCGTGCTAAGCAGCATGACGAGCAGCACGTCGAGCAGCGCAAAGGACAGGCTCGTCTGCGCGGCGGGCGCGGCGCTGTACACCGGCAGATTGACCGCCAGCGGCATGAGCAGCGCCAGCAGCAGGGCGGCGAGGCCCCGGCGCGCGTCGCGTTTCATCAGCAGGACGAGCGCGAGCAGGGCGAGGAGCAGCAGCGCGGCGTGCACGGCGATCTGCACGGGCGGGTAGGCCGTCAGCGGGGCGAAGAGCTGTGCGGCGGGATAGAGCCACGCGCCGAAAAGAGAGCCCCCGCGCGGCATGCGCAGCGACGCGGAGGACGAGAGCCCGGCGCGGCGGAGCATGACGAAATGGCCGGCGGCGAACAGCGCGGCGCCCGCGAGCAGCACGAGCGCGCCCACGATGGCGCTGCGCACGATGGCCCTGACCGGCTCGCCGCGCAGCAGGCACGCGATCACATGCATCAGCACGAGCGCGGCGCCCAGCGAAAAGACCGTCGGGTCGAGCGCGAGCGCACCGGCGGCCAGGCACGCGGCCAGAAGCGGACAGAGCCTATGCGGGGGACGCATCGCGAGGGCCGAAGCCGTGCACATCAGCGCGCAGGCGAGCATCAGCGCGTCCGCCGTATGCAGCGACGAGGCGAAGACCGACGTCACATGCGGGTTGACGGCGAGCGCAGCGCACGTCAGCGCGGCGGGCAGGCCGCGAAGATCGAGCAGCCGGACCACGGCGGCGGCGCACAGGCCGATGCACGCGCAGGCGATAGCGCCCACGAGCAGCGGCGAGGCCGCAGACCCGCGAATACGCCAATAGATGGGCTGGGCGAACTGTCCGGCGGCGGTCTGGGCGGAGGCGGCGCTGCCGGCGCTGACCATGACGGACGGGCCGGAATACGTCAGATTGAAGAAACAGAAGGCGTGCACGACGGCGGCGAGCAGGGCCGCAAACAGGGCGGCGCGCACGAGCGGCCTGCGCAGGATGGTTTTCATGGCGATTCTCCTTGGCAAAGTTACTGGAGCTTGACGAGCAGCACGCCGTCGCACATGGCGGCAAAGCCGGGCTGCGGGAACGCGGGCATGGCGTCGAGCGCGCGCTGCTGGCCGTCTGTCGGCGTCGTCTTGGCGGGCAGCAGGTTCATATTCGGCGCGATGGCCATGTCCATATACCAGTTGAACGCGGTCTCATACGAGGCGGCGTATGTGTAGCGCATGCCCTGATGACGGGCGATGGTCTCAAAGCCGGGGCGCTCGACGGCGATGGCGCTGGAGGACAAAAGGCCGTGGACGAGCACGGGCGTCTCACCGGGGACATAGCCCTCGGTGCGCTCGGCGGCGTCGAGGATGCGGGCGGCGGCGGATGTCGTCGCGGTAAACTCGAGGTCGCGCTTGAGGCTCATCTGCCCCGACGCGGCGATGTCGATGCCCAGCACGAGCGCGAGCAGCGCGCACGCGGCCCCGCACACGCACCGGCCCGGCAGCCTCACGGGGGCAAGGCGCTCGGCGAGCATCAACGGCAGCGCGGCTGTAAAGAAGAAAGCGTAGATCATCAGGCCGGAGACGATGCCCTCGGAGATGACCTGCACGAAATTCATCGCCAGCGGCAGCACGGCGCACATCAGCAGCGTCAGCAGCGCGGCGGGGAGCTTCATGCGGCGCAGATTCGCGGCGATGAGCGCGCATGTGAGCAGCGCGAGCGCGATATTCAGCGGCGCGGGCAGCAGCGCGATATGCCACGTCATGGGCGGCTGCTCGCCAACGCCAAAGAGGAAGCGCAGCGGCATCGCATACGCCCCGGCGATGAGCCCCGGCAGGCTGGAAAGCTCGAGCGCGGCGACGCGGCCCACGCCGTTGTAATCCTGCGATGCGGTGACGCCCAGCGCGCCATGCACCATGCGCAGCATCAGCGCATAGAGAAGCAGGCCCAGCAAAAGCGAGGCCACCGCGCGCACGCCGCGAAGGAACACGCGCCCCGGCGCATCGCCGTCGATCAGATCGCCGATCAGCGCGAGGATCAGCAGCACCGCCGCGCAGGGGAGATATGCCTGATACAGCGCGAGGGCGAGGGCGAACGGCACCGGCGCGAGCAGCCAGCCCAGGCGATACCGCCGCGAAAGCAGCACACCCAGCAGACAGAGCATCAGCGACACCGCGTAGACGTCGAGCCATTGCAGATAGGCGGCGGAGGCGGTGGAGAGCGTCTCGTTGGCGCACATCAGGCCGCAGAGCAGCGCGATGGACAGCGGGCGGCGCAGGCGCAGCACATGGCACGCGATGCACGCGGAGACGGCGAGCGCGGCCGCCGTGAACAGCCCGACCGTCAGCGGGGCGGCGATGTAGCCGCGGATGTGCCAATACACCGGCTGCAGAAAACGGCCCAGCGCGATTTGGAACGGCTCCTCGCCGACCTGCGAGATGAGCATGGCGTCGCCCGAATAGCCCAGCGACAGGAAGCGGTAGCCGTGCGAAAGAAGCGTGAACAGCAGCGTGAAGCCAACCGCATAGGCGAGCTGCCGTTTCGTCGTTTGCGTCATGGTGACCTCGATTCGTGGTCGGTTGTGTCAGAGGATGCCCAGCATTTCCAGCACCGTGCGCGCGATGAACACGAGCAGCACGATGAGGATGACGGGCCGCGCGATGGCCGCGCCCTTCTGCGTGAAGCAGCGCGAGCCGAGATAGTTGCCCGCGATGGAGAACGCGCCCGCGCACAGGCCCAGCGGCAGGAGCACCTGCGCGTTATACAGATAGACGGCGAGCGAGGCATAGTTGCTCGAGAGGTTGATGACCTTGGTGATGCCGTTGGCGCGGTGCAGCTCCATATGCGCAAAGCGCGTGAGCAGCAGGATCAAAAACGTGCCGGTGCCGGGGCCGTAGAAGCCGTCGTACAGGCCGAGCGCCAGCGCGATGGCGATGGAGATCAGCAGCGTCGCGCGAAAGGACAGCTCGCGCCGGTCTTCGCCGGAAAACAGGTCCTTCTTGCGCATGACGTAGAGCGCCGTCAGCGGCAGGATGATGAGCATCACCACGCGGAACACCGCATCGGAGATCAGCAGCGCGACGTTCGCGCCCAGCCCCGCGCCGATCAGCGCCGCCGCCGAGCAGAACACGCCGATGTGCCAGTCGATGTAGCCCGCACGGGCGTACTTGGCCGTGGCGACGGTCGTGCCCATCGCGGAGGAGAGCTTGTTGGTGGCGATGCAGGCATGCACGGGCAGGCCGCTGATCAGATACGCCGGCAGCGAGATCAGCCCGCCGCCGCCTGCGATGGAATCCACGAAGCCCGCGACGGCGACCAGCGGACAGACGATCAGATAATGCAGGAGAGTGAGCTGCATGGCGCGATTTTCCTTTCGTAAACAGCGCGCGGACGGGGAAATTTGCGCCCGCCCGCGGAATTTGGCTTCATTATACTAATGCGGTGGAGTTTTGTCAAGGCGATCACACGGACAGGCCGTATCGCCGCATCCAGAAGTCGATCTGGATGAAATACGCCAGCAGCTGCGGCCCGGCCATGAGCTGACCAAACCACGGCTTGCCCGTCTGCACGGGGTCGGCCATGAAGCGCTCGCATGCGGAAACGTCGATGATCGGGCGCAGCGGGGAGGAGGCGTCGTGCACGATCTCGCCAAAGCGGGCCTTGAGCAGGGCGGTGTATTCGGGATCATACGTCTTGGGGTAGGGGCTCTTTTTGCGGTGGAGCACGGCGTCCGGCAGCAGGCCCGCGCACGCGTCGCGCAGCAGCGCTTTTTCGTCGCCGCCGCGCATCTTCATGTCAAACGGCACGTTCCACATGTATCGGATGATCCTGTGGTCGGCGAACGGCACGCGCGCCTCGAGCCCCGTCGCCATGGACGCGCGGTCCATGCGGCAAAGCAGCGTGGGCATGAACCACTTGAGGTTGAGCCATGAGATCTCGCGCTGGCGCAGCGCCCTGCCCGTCTCGCCCGGCAGGCGCGGCATCTGGGCGAGGCTCTCCTCATAGCGCATGCGGGCATAGGACGCGAGATCGAGCGCACCGGCGGCGTCGCGATTCAAAAGCAGCGTGCGCATGGACATGTCGCGCGACCACGGGAACGCGCCGGGGGCCATGAGTTCCTCGCGATAGAACCACGGATAGCCGCCGAAGATCTCGTCGGCGCACTCGCCGGTCAGCGCGACCTTGTTGGACGCGGCGACGAGGCAGCAAAAGTGCAGCAGCGAGGCGTCGACGTCGGCCATGCCGGGCAGGTCTTTGGAGAGAACCGCGTCGTCAAGAAGATGGGGCAGGTCGGCCTCGCGGCAGGTGAGATACGTGTGGTTCACCGGAAGATGGGGGAGCAGCGCATCGACATACGGCCTGTCGCGCTCGGGCTGGAAGGTGTTGGCGGTGAAGTGCGCGTCGTTGCCCGCGAAGTCGAACGAGAACGTGTTGAGCGTCGCGCCCGTGCCGGAGAGCGCACGGCAGGCCAGCGACGTGACGGCGGAGGAATCCAGCCCGCCGGAGAGGAAGGAGCAGACCGGCACGTCGGAGACCATCTGGCGGCGGACGGCGTCGGTCAGCAGCATGCGGACGTGATCGACCGTCGCGGCGTAGTCATCCTCGTGCGGCGCGGATGTAAGCGCGAAATAGGGCCGCTCGGCAAAGCCGCCGCGGTCAAAGCACGCGATGCAGCCCATGCGCACTTCATGCACGCCCGCGAACACGCCCACGCCGTCCGTGCGCGCCGGGCCGAGGGCGAGCACCTCGCGCAGGGAGCTTTTGTCGATCTCCGGCGTCACGGCGGGATGGGCAAAGAGTGCCTTGATCTCCGAGCCGAAGACCAGCTCGCCGGAGCGCATCGCGTAGAACAGGGGCTTGACGCCGCTGGGGTCGCGGCAGAGCGTCAGGCGCTGGGCGGCGTCGTCCCATATCGCAAAGGCGAATATGCCGTTGAGCTTTTCGGCGACGGCCTCGCCCCACGCCATGTAGCCCAGCAGAATGACCTCGGTGTCGCACGTGGTCTCAAACGTGTACCCCAAAGCGCGAAGCTCGGCTGTCAGCTCGCCCGCGTTGTAGATTTCGCCGTTGTAGACGATGGCGACCTCGCCCGCGACGCCCCGGCGTGCCATCGGCTGACGCCCCATCGCCAGATCGCGGATCGACAGCCGCGTATGGGCAAGGCCCGCGTGGGGGAAAAGCGCCTCGCCGGTCTGGTCGTGGCCGCGATGGGCGATGGCCCGGCGCATGCTCACCAGGATGTCCGTGCGAAAATCCGCCTGATCCAGATAGTTCATATCAAACCCGCAGAAGCCCGCGATGCCGCACATGAAACCGCCTCCCATGATGATTCACAGTCACGCCATCCTATGCGCGCGGCGGGCGGGGCGTGCGCCAAAATAGCAAAAGCGTATTGCATTGCGGTCAAACCGGATATATAATGGATACGCTGCCCGCCTGCGATTGCGGGACGAAGAACGAAAGGGAGAGACGACATGGAGAAGAAGAACGCCTGGAAGGCGTACGGCGCGCAGGAGCACGAGAAGATCGAGGCGCTTGCGAAGGCGTATTGCAGCTATATCGACAACGGCAAGACCGAGCGCGAGTGCGTCGCCGGGACGATTGCCGCCGCGAAGGCCGCGGGCTTTGAGGACCTGCGCGAGGTCGTGAAGGCCGGAAAGACGCTGGCCCCCGGCGCGCGCGTGTACGCCAACCAGATGAACAAGTCCGTGATGCTGTTCGTCGCGGGCGAGAGGCCGATGACCGAGGGCATGAACATCCTCGGCGCGCACATCGACTCCCCGCGCATCGACGTGAAGCAGAATCCGCTCTACGAGGACAGCGACATCGCGTATCTGGACACGCATTACTACGGCGGCATCAAGAAGTATCACTGGGTCGCCCAGCCGCTCGCGCTGCACGGCGTGATCTGCAAAAAGGACGGCACCACCGTCACGGTCGCCATCGGCGAGGATGCCGGCGATCCCGTGTTCTGCATCAGCGACCTTCTGCCGCATCTGGCGCAGGAGCAGATGAGCAAGAAGGCATCGGAGGTGATCGAGGGCGAGGCGCTTGACCTCATCATCGCCAGCAAGCCCAAGGAGGGCGAGGAGAAGGACGCCGTGAAGGCCGCGGTGCTCGACATCCTCAAGGAAAAATACGGCGTGGAGGAGGCCGACTTCGAGAGCGCGGAGCTGGAGATCGTGCCCGCCGGGAAGGCGCGCGACATGGGCCTTGACCGCAGCATGATCCTCGCCTATGGCCACGACGACCGCGTCTGCGCGTATCCGTCGATGCAGGCGCTGCTCGACTACGAGGGCACGCCCAAGTACACGCTGTGCTGCATCCTCACCGACAAGGAGGAGATCGGCAGCGTCGGCGCGACGGGCATGGAGTCCCGCTATTTCGAGAACATCGTCGCCGATTTCTATTCCTGCATGAGCGATTACAGCGAGCTCAATCTGCGCCGCGCGCTGGCCGCCAGCCGCATGCTCTCCAGCGACGTGAGCGCCGCGTTCGACCCGAATTTCCCGAGCGCGTTTGAGAAGAAGAACGCCGCGTTCCTGGGCCGCGGCCTGTGCTTCAACAAGTTCACCGGCAGCAGGGGCAAGGGCGGCAGCTCCGACGCGAACCCGGAGTACATCGCCGCGCTGCGCAAGGTCATGGACGACGCGGGCGTCGCGTATCAGACCGCCGAGCTGGGCCGCGTCGATCTGGGCGGCGGCGGAACCATCGCCTACATGTGCGCCAAGTACGGCATGAACGTCATCGACTCCGGCGTCGCCGTGCTGAGCATGCATGCGCCGTACGAGGTGATCTCCAAGGCCGACCTCTACGAGGCGTACAAGGGCTACTGCGCGTTCCTCAAGAACGCCGGTCCGGTCGACTGATTTCCCACAAAAACAAAGCGTCCGCAGATCGTGTGCATCGGTCTGCGGACGTTTTTGCGGTGAAAGCGCGGCGTTTTCGTCGGACTTTCTTCCTATTATATAGGCGAATATGCGGCATATGCCGAACGATCACTTCCGGTTGACGGCGACGGGCGACGTATAGGCTGTGCGGCCTTCGGCGTCGATGACCTCGGCGCGGATGAACGTCTCATGCGGGAGGATGCGGCAGGACGCCCCGGTGATGCCGTCGCCGTGGGTGCCGCGCTCGTCGTTGCAGACCGCGTCGGAATAGAAGATCACGTGGCTTGCCGGGCTGCACGTCACGCGCGCGACGCCGTCCTCGACGGTCATGTGAACCTGCGGCCCCTGCGTGGCGTAAAAGTCGCCCGCGCGGATGGCGTCCATGACGGCCTCGTGCGTCTTTTCCCTCGCGTGCACCATGATATAGCCGCGCATCAGGTCGTCCTCGTACATGTGCGTGTCGTCGGCGGCCATGCAGGGCAGAAGCACGCCCAGCGCGGCGAGCCGGTCGACGAACAGACCGGAATAGGGCCGGGCGTTGCGGGGGAAGTCGCTGGTCGAGTTGAAGATCTCCGTGCCGATGAAGCCGCGGATGTGCGCCGCGTCGTCCGGGCTGTTGAGCGACCAGGCCGGATGCGCTAGGATCGCCTCGCCGCCCGATGCGCGGATCTCGTCGACGATGCGCTGCGCGGTCAGGCCGTCCATGCCCTTGTGAAGCTCGGGCGTGCGCGCCATGCCCACGCCGACGATGTGGTAGATGCCCTCCACCACGTTGTGGCCGACATCGTATTCGCAGCCGGGCAGAAGCAGCATGCCGCCGGGCGTGACGCCGCGCTCGCCGACGCGCCAATGGTCGGTGACGGCGAGGAAGTCGTAGCCGCCCGCCTCGTAGCGCGCAATCGCGTCCTCATAGCTGAGCCGCCCGTCGCTGCGCGCGGTGTGCATGTGCAGATTGCCCTTGAGCCAGACGCCGCCGTTTTGCCTGTTCATACGATCATCCTTTCGCATCGCTGTTGCCATCATTGTATCATAAAGCGCGCGCGGCGTCATGCGTTTTTTGAAAATCGGGACGGGCGGGGCGCAGACTCCTGCCAAGCGGTGGGGCGAAATCCAAAATGTAACGAATTTTTAAGAATTTTTGATTTTACCGCTTGCATTTTGCGCGGATACGTGGTACAATCATTGATGCTGATTATCTGAATACACCTGAGGAGGTGAATTCCTTTGCCGAATATCAAGTCTGCGATCAAGCGCGTCAGCGTGACCGAGCACAAGACCATGCGCAACAAGATGGTCAAGACCGCGACGAAGACCGCTGTCAAGAAGTTCGACGCCGCTGTTGCCGAGAAGAGCGCGAACGCCACGATGCTGAGCACCGCCTCCGCTGCCGTCGATAAGGCCGCCGCGAAGGGCGTTATCTCCAAGAACGCCGCGAACCGTCAGAAGGCTCGCATGGCCCGTGAGCTGGCCAAGGCGTAATGTCGCGCCGTTTATGGCGTCATGAACCGAGGAAATAAGAAGATGCCGCAAGCGGGTGTCTTCTTTTTCTTTTCCTTTGCATACACGGGAGGATTTCCATGAGAATTGCCAAGAAGGACGCGCTGCTCTGGTTCCGGTTTTTTGCGGAGCTGCCCGAGGACGAGGAGATCCTCGTGCATCAGCAGGAGATCGTGTTGGACACGCTGACGCAGATCGAGGACGCGGTGACAAAGCGCCGCGAGCAGCTGAAAAGCGAGATTCCGGGCCTCAAGACGCTGGCCGGGCGCACATATTACGTCGGCGAGGACGAGCGCTTTCCGCAGGGCTGCCGCTCCTGCCTGATGGGGACGGGCCTGTCCGCCATCCGCAAGACGAACAAGTGCAACCTGCAATGCCCGTTCTGCTATAACTACGGCGAGCTCGACTGCATCCCGCCCATCGGCGAGGGCATGTGGGAGATCGGCGGGACGAAGTTCTATGAGCGCGACCTCGACCTGCTTTTGTCGATTCAGCAAAAGCCGACGGGCATATCGTATGTGTACCTCGAGCCGTTCATGGAGATCGAAAAGTATTACGGCATCATCCGCAAGTTTGCGGACGCGGGCGTGCATCAGCACATGTACACCAACGGCACGCTGTGCACCGAGGAAAACCTGCGCGCGCTGGGCGAGGCGGGCTTAAACGAGCTGCGCTTCAACCTCGGCGCGACGAACTGCGCCGACAAGGTGATCGAGAATATCGCGATGGCGAAGAAATACATCCCGTATGTCGGCATCGAGACGCCGATGACGCCTTCCTTCTACGAGAATTTCATGAAGAAGAAGGAGAAAATTCTCGGCACGGGCGTGAACTTCATCAACTGCGCCGAGCTGCACCTGAACGCCAATAACCTGGGCAACTATATCGGCGCGCCGATGTACATGAGCCGTCAGGGGTATCTCTCGCCGATCTTCAGCCGCGACCTGACGCTGAAATTCATGAAGATGGCCGCGCAGGAGAAGTGGCCCATCGTCGTGCACGACTGCTCGAATCACACCAAGTTCGCCCGCGACCTGAACCTCAAGGCCAAGGAGGGCGGCTGGTTCGGCGCGAGCGGATACACGAGCGAGTTTGACCGCACGCCGTTTGAGGCGTTTATCCCGACGCTGGAGGATGAGAGCATCACGTTTGAGATTGAGGAGCCGCTGCCCGAGGGGTATCGGTTCGGGGATATCGTGCTGTAAAGCCCAAGTGAAAAAACAATCCGCTCCCGGCTGCATGACCGGAAGCGGATTTTCTATGCGCTTTGCTCAGTTCTTGCGATCAGGCGTCCGGCAGGAAGATGTGCCTCGGCAGACCGTCGATGTACACCGGCGTGAGCTCCGCCTGAATCAGCGGGCGCGCGTAGGACAGGAACTCCGGCCCCATGTCGGTGTGGTAGGCGTTGATCCACTCCATCGGCACCTTCTTTTCGAAGTTGGCGACCTTGTGGATGTCCACCAGCTCGGTCGTGCACTGATAGGGGTCGTTCGAGAGGCGCTTGAGGCCGACCATCATGCCCGTGTGGCCCTCGAAGGCCGCCTTCGCCGCCGCGCCGCCGACCTGATAGGCCTCGGTGATGTCCGTGCGGCTGGTCATGTGGCCCGCGCAGCGCTGGAGCGTCGAGAGCTCGATGGAGCGCGTCTTGGTGTCCAGCGCGTTCGCAACGCGGTTGGCCAGATAGCGCGCCGTGCCGGTCAGGCTCTTGTGGCCGAAGGCATCGACGAAGCGCGCGTCGTCGGCCAGCTCGCAGACGTAGCGGCCGTCCTCGAGCTTGACGCCCTCGGAGACCGCGATGACGACGGACGCGCTCTCCTTCTGCATGCGCTCGACCTTGTCGATGAAGCGCTCGACGTTAAAGGGCACCTCCGGCAGGCAGATCATGTTGACGCCCTCGCAGTCCTCGCTGCGGGCGAGCGCGGCGGCGGCGGTCAGCCAGCCTGCGTTGCGGCCCATGATCTCCACGATGGTCACGTATTTGCTGCCGTAGACCGTCGCGTCGCGGATGATCTCCTTCATGACGACGCCGATGTACTTGGCCGCGGAGCCGTAGCCGGGCGTGTGGTCGGTCATCATCAGGTCGTTGTCGATCGTCTTGGGCACGCCCATGAAGCGGATGTCGCTGCCGGTCTGCTTGGCGTAGTCGCTCAGCTTGCAGATGGTGTCCATGCTGTCGTTGCCGCCGATGTAGAAGAAGTAGCCGATGTCCAGCTTCCTGAGGATGGCAAAGAGCTTCTCGTAGACCTCCGGGTGGGTCAGGTAGTCCGGGAGCTTATAGCGGCAGGAGCCCAGATAAGACGAGGGCGTGCGCTTGAGCAGCTCGATCTCCATGGACGAGCCGAGCTTGGTGTTCAGGTCGATGACCTTCTCGGAGAGCAGGCCCTCCACGCCGTGCAGCATGCCGTAGACCTTGTCCGCGCCGCGCATCTGGCAGGCCTGAATGACGCCCGCGAGGCTGGAGTTGATGACAGAAGTCGGACCGCCGCTCTGGCCGACGATAGCATTGCGTCCCATAGAAAAACCTCCTAAATTGTACGGGTTTGGCAGGTTATTTTTTACATTATAGCATGATTTGACCATGTTTACAATCACATTTTTGCCAGTTTTACCATTTACGACGCGTTTTTGGCGCAAATGGTCGGATGTCTGGCGTCCCGTGGCGTATCCGCACGCAAAGAATAAAAAAACGGGCGGAAGCGATGGCCTCCGTCCGTGTGCGGGCAGTGATTTATTCTTTGCGCTTGTCCGGCTCGGCGAGCTGCGCGGTCTGTTGGGTGACGTCGATGAGCTCGGCGCGGTGGCTCTCGCACGAGACGACGCTGATGCCAAGCTCGCCGAAGGCGAAGGCGTCGCCCGGCTCGGGGATCTTGCCCAGCTCGTCGGCGATCCAGCCGCACAGCGAGTTCATCTCCGACTCGGCCTTGATGTGGAAGAACGCGCAGAATTCGTCCAGGTCCATCGAGCAGTTGACGCGATAGGTGTGCTCGCCGGTGCGCTTGATGGACGGGGTGACCTCGTCGTGCTCGTCCCAGATGTCGCCGACGAGCTCCTCGAGGATGTCCTCCATGGTCACGATGCCGTACGTGCCGCCGTACTCGTCGAGGACGACCGCGATGTGCGACTTTGCCTTTTGCAGCGTGCGCAGCAGGGCGCTGATCTTCTCGTTCTTGAGCACGAAGACGGCGGGCGTGATGATCTCGGAAAGCGGCTTGTCGGTCACGCCGCTGCCGGTGTAGAAGTCCTTGAGATGCAACACGCCGACGATGTTGTCGATGCTGCCCTCGTAGACGAGCAGGCGGGAGAACTTCGACTCGCTGAACGCGGCGGCGATCTGCTCGCGCGTGGCGTCGGCGGGGAGCGCTTCCAGCTCCATGCGATGGGTGAGGATGTCCTCGGCGTCGCGCTCGGTGAACTCGATGGCGTTGCGCAGCAGGTCGCTTTCGTCCTTGTCGATGCCGCCCTCGTTGTGCGCCTCGTTGACCATCATCAGCAGCTCGCCCTGGCTGATGTGCGCATCGCTCGAGGGCTTAAAGAACTTGGAGACGAGCTTCTTCCAGACGGAGAAGACGAACGTCAGCGGCGTGAGAATCGTCATCAGGACATTGAGGAACGGCGCGGAGAACATCGCGAAGCGCTCGGGCATGTCCTTGGCGACGGATTTAGGCGTGATCTCGCCGAAGATCAGCACGACGAGCGTGATGACGACGGTGGAGACGGTCGCGCCGAGGTCGGGGTTCTCTAGAAGGTTGATGAACAGCACCGTCGCCAGAGACGAGGCGAGGATGTTGACGATGTTGTTGCCGATGAGGATCGTGGAGAGCAGCTTGTCATACTGGTCGGCGAGCGCGCAGGCCAGCACGGCCTTCTTGTTGCCTTCCTCGGCGATGGCCTTCATGCGCGTCTTGTTCATCGAGGAAAACGCGGTCTCCGTCGCGGAGAAATAGGCGGAAAAGACGATGAGTACGGTGATGATAAATACGTAAGTGGTCATATACAACTCCTCTTTCAGCGTTTACAAATGCGCATAAAAAGCACGCCCGCGCAAAATGGGCGCAGACGTGCCTATATCCGTAAACGCAGGGTGAGGTAAGCGGCGGTAGGGTTACCGCTGCCGTCGTCATCCATGGTGATTACCTCCGTCAGAAATGTAGTGTTTATATGATAAGGGATTTGCGCGCATGTGTCAAGGGCATGCGGGGCATCTTCATGTTTTCTTAATGCGAAAAGGGGAGCGGGTCAATGATTGACGCGCTCCCGCTTGATTATGTTCGCTTTCTGGGGTGCGCCGTGGCAGGGTGGCTGCCGTGGCGCGCCGCCGGTTTGCCGGTGGGCTTGCCCTTGCCGGGTGACGGTTTGCCGCCCGGCCTGCCCTTGGCGGTCTTGCCGCTGACAGGACGCTTGCCCTCGCGCGCCTCGCGCCGCTCGATGCGCTCCTTGCGCTCGCGGCGGATCTGCGCGTATTCCGCGGCGGACTTCATGCCCTCCGGCGGGACGAGGCAGTGGCTGTCCGTGCCGATGAGGTCCTCGCGGTGGGCCAGACGCAGCGCCTGACGCACGAGCGCAAAATTCTGCGGCCGCTTGAATTGCAGAAGCGCGCGCTGCATGGCCTTCTCCTGCGGCGTGCGCGGGACGAAGACGGGCTTGCCGGTGCGCGGGTCAAAGCCCGTGTAGAACATGCAGGTCGAGAGCGTGCCGGGCGTGGGGTAGAAGTCCTGCACCTGCTCGGGCTGATGGTGGATGTCGCGCAGATATTCGGCCAGCTCGATGGCGGCGGCGAGGTCGCTGCCGGGGTGGCTGGAGATCAGATACGGCACAAGATACTGCTCTTTGCCCAAATCGGCGTTGATGCGCTTGTATTTTTCACAAAATGCGTCGTACACATCGCGGCCCGGCTTGCCCATGACGGCGAGCACCTTGGGGCTGACGTGCTCCGGCGCGACCTTGAGCTGGCCGCTGATGTGATGCTGGCACAGCTCGCGCAGGAAGGCGTCGGACTTGTCGGCCATGATGTAATCATAGCGAAGACCGGAGCGCACGAAGACCTTCTTGACCTTGGGCAGCGCGCGGATCTTGCGCAGCAGGTCGATATAATCGGTGTGATCGACGGTCAGGTTGGGACAGGGCTTGGGGAACAGGCACTGGCGGTTGGCGCACGTGCCGTGCTTCAATTGCTTCTGGCACGAGGGATGGCGGAAGTTGGCCGTCGGGCCGCCGACATCGTGGATGTAGCCCTTGAAATTGGGCATCTGCGTGATGGCGCGCGCTTCCTCGAGCACCGATTCGTGGCTGCGGGTCGTGACGATGCGCCCCTGCAAAAACGTGATGGCGCAAAAGGAGCACGAGCCGAAGCAGCCGCGCGTGTGGGCGATGGAGAACTGCACCTCCTCGATGGCCGGTACGCCGCCGAGGTCGTCGTAGTCGGGATGCCACGTGCGCTGATAGGGCAGGGCGTATGTGCGGTCGAGCTCCTCGCGGGAGAGCGGCGTGTCCGGCACGGTCTGCACGACGTAGCGCTCGCCGTGGCGCTGGCTGATGGCGTGGCCGCGGAAGGGGTCCTGCTCGTTGTACTGGGTGAGGAACGCCTCGCCGTATTTTTTCTTGCTGGCGGCACATTCTTCAAACGAGGGAATCTCGATGCTCCCGCGCATGGGGGCGCTGGCCATAAAGCACACGCCGCGCATCTTGGCGCACTCCCACGCGGGCGCGCCCCGGCTCATCCAGTCGGCTGTCACCAGAATCGAGCGCTCGCCCATGCCGAACATCAGCAGATCGGCTGTGCTGTCCACCAAAATGGAGCGGCGCACGGCGTCGTCCCAGTAGTCGTAATGCGCGAAACGGCGAAGGGACGCCTCGACGCCGCCGATGGCGATCGGGATGTCGCCATACGCCTGACGGATCATGTTGCAATAGACGATCACGGCGCGGTCGGGGCGCTTGGCCGCCCTGCCGCCGGGGGTGTAGACATCCGACGAGCGGCGCTTTTTGGCGGCTGTGTAGTGGTTGACCATGCTGTCGATGACGCCGGAGGACACGAGGAAGCCGTAATTCGGCCTGCCGAAGCGCTTGAAATCGGCTGTGCTGTGCCAATCGGGCTGGGCGAGCACGGCGACGCGGTAGCCCGCGGCCTCGAGCGTGCGCATGATGACGGCGGAGCCGAACGACGGATGATCGACGTAGGCGTCGCCGATGGCGTAGACAAAATCGGGCGCGTCCCAGCCGCGCTCGGCGATGTCGGCGGCGGTGGTCGGCGGAAAGAGAAGGCGGTTGGCCATATGACACTCCTGCTTACCAAAGGATGATGCATCCACTATATCACAATTCGGCGAAAAAAGAAAGTGACAGCCGCCGGGGTATGCGATATAATGAAAGAAATCGCGGAGGAAAGGGGGCGCGGCGATGCGCATCGGGCTATCGACGGCGGCGTTCTACGGGCGATACGAGACGGAGGAGGCGGCGGCGTTCATCGCGGGGCTGCCGGTCGCCTGCGCGGAGGCGTTCTTGCAGACGCCGAGCGAATACACGGTCGATTTCGCGAACCTCGTGCGCGGGAACCTGCGCGGCATCCCCTGCACGAGCGTGCATCCGCTGGGCACGAGTTTCGAGAACGGCATGTTCAGCCGGTCGGCACGGCAGAGGCAGGACGCGTTTGACACCTTCCGGCGCGTGCTCGACGCGGGGCAGGCGCTCGGCGCGGGCATGTATGTCTACCACGGGCGGCACACGCCACAGCTGCGCGCGCTCGATTTCAACATGGAAGCGAACGCGAACGTACTGACTGTGATGATGGACGAGGCGAGGGCGCGCGGCATGGTGATCGCGTGGGAGAACGTGTTCTGGTGTCAGCTCACCACGCCGCAGCGCGTGCGTCAGGCGCGGGCGATGCTGCCGGACGTGCGCTTTACGCTGGACATCAAGCAGGCGATGAAGGCCGGGGCCGACCCGCTTGAGATGGCGCGGGCGATGAGCGGCGCGATATTGAATGTCCACATCTGCGACTGGGATGAGGGCGGCAAGCTCTGCCTGCCCGGCGAGGGCTGCTTTGACTTCGCGGCGCTGTTTGACGTGCTGCGCGCGAGCGGCTGCGGCGGGCCGGTGATCCTTGAGCCGTATCTCGCGCTGATCAAAAGCGACGCGGCGCTCACGGCGAGCATCGAATACATTCGGCGCGTTTGCGGCAGATAATGATGATAAGTTTTTTATATATATGCAATTCGTAAAGCAAATAAAAAGAGAAATGCGCAATCCGGGGACATGACGAGTGTTCAAAAATGCAAGAATATAATGAAAAATGCCGAATATGCCGTCGGGCACGGCGCGGATCGATGCAATGCTCGGAAATTTGACAAACGAGCCAAAATCGGTATAATGTTTGAAAAGACTACAATGAGGTGGACACATGATCGAAGGATACTTGCTCGGGCAGCTCAAGGGCATGCATATGATGATGACAGAATGTCAGAAGGAAATCGAGCATGCGTTCGGTATTTTGACGGAGCGCTATGAACTGGCGCATCCGCTGCTGTTTTCGCATAACTGGATTCTGCAATGCCTGTATCATGCGAAGGAGCCGATGTCGCTGACGAAGATATCGCGTGAATCGGATATCGCGCTGCCCAATGTGTCCGTCGGCGTGCAGGCGCTCATCGAGAACAAGATGATCGAGCAATGCGATCAGCTCAAGAACAGGCGAGTCCGCGCCGTGCAGATGACGCCGTTTGGGCGCAAGATCTGCGACGACTATCTCGAGAATTTTGCATGCGGCATCAAGTCAAAGATCTATGAGGGCATCAGCGACGAGCTGATCGCGCAGACTGACACCTTCTTTGAGCAGGTGGCGGTAAATGTCGAGCGGATACGCCGGGAGCGCAAGGAGCGCGCGTAATGCGGGAAGGGGCTTGACGAAAGCGCGGCTCGGGCGTACAATACCGTCATAACAACCGAGCAAAACGGAGGTATAGCCATGAGCAAGGTGGATACGGTTCGCGCGGCGATGATGCAGGCCATGAAGGACAAGGACAAGCCCCGCAAGGATGCCCTGTCCCTGCTGCTCTCCGCGCTCAAGAGCAAGCAGATCGACAAGCGCGCGGAGCTGACCGAGGACGAGGAGAACGCCGTCATCTTCCGCGAGATCAAGCAGGCGCAGGAGACGATGGACACCACGCCCGCCGACCGCACGGAGATCATCGAGGAAGCGAAGCTGCGCATGACGGTGTACAGCGAGTTCGTCCCCAAGCTGATGGGCGAGGACGAGATCGCCGGGGTTATCAAGTCCGTGCTCGCGGAGCTGGGCATCGACGCCCCGACCGCCAAGGACAAGGGCAGGATCATGAAGACGCTGATGCCGCGCGTCAAGGGCAAGGCCGACGGCGCCGTCGTCAATCGCGTGCTCGGCGGATTCTTCTCCTGAGCAATCGCCATATAAATAGGAAAGCGGAGGGACGCATCGCGCGCTCTCCGCTGTTTTTTATGTTATGCTTCGGCCTTCTTCGTGCGCTTCTTCGGCGCGGGCGGCTCTTTCGGCGATTCGGGGAACGGCGTCTTCGCGCGGGACTTGCGCGGCTTGCTGGCGCTCTTCTCCTGCGCCTGCTCTTCTGCGGACTCGGGCGTCGCGGGCTGCTTCTTCTTGCGCGGCCTGCGCGGCTTGGGCGGGTCGAGGTAGCCGAACGGGATGCGCGCGAGCTGCTCCTCGGTGGCCGGGGCGTCCGGCGGGATGAAATGCGGCCTCTCCGGCGGGACGAGCAGGTCGGTCAGCGTGTTGCGCAGCGTGCCCATCACAGAGCGGAGCGTGTAGCCCGACGAGTTGGAGGAGTAATGCGTGAACAGCGACTCCGGCAGCGAGTCCTGAAGCAGATATTCGACCGGTGCGTCCAGCACGTAGCACAGCGTGATGATGGTCTCCAGACTCGGCTGGCGCTGTCCGTTCTCCAGGAAGCCGATGTACTGCTGAGAGAGGTTCGACTGCTCGGCGAGCTGCGCCTGCGTGATGCCCAGTCGCTGGCGCTGCTCTCTGATGCGCTTGCCGAGGCCGGCATAATCCACGCGAAGCATGGCCAAAACCTCCCGTTCCTTTGTTTCTTTCTTATTTTTTCGATGGAAAGCGAAGAAATTCCTCTGTCACACCGAAGATTTGATAAAAAACATAAAACTATGGCATATCGAGCGAAAGTGTGCTATACTATGCTAAACCTAAATCATTGTCTCATCCCAAACAGGGCCTCCTTGGATTCGACCTCGCGTCCCCCAACAGGCAGTCTGGCTTTGAGTGCCAATCGGTGAAGGTCAATCTAATTTTGAGGAGGATACCCGTATGTATCAGGACGAAACCCTCGTTTGCCGTGACTGCGGCAAGGAATTCATCTTCAGCGCTTCCGAGCAGGCGTTCTACGCCGAGAAGGGCTTCCAGAACAAGCCGCGCCGCTGCCCCGAGTGCCGTGCCGCTTTCCGCGCGCAGAACGGCACCGGCCGCCCGCCGCGTGAGATGTTCACCGCCATCTGCGCCGACTGCGGCAAGGAGACCCAGGTTCCCTTCCAGCCGCGCGGCGACAAGCCCGTGTATTGCCGCGACTGCTTTGCCGCGCATCGCACCCCGCGCTATTGATTGATGAAGCCCCGCTTGCATGTCAGGCGGGGCTTTTCCGTTCTTTAACGCGCACGCAGCAGGTTTTGCCCCAGTTTTGAGACAGCAGAAGGTACTTTTTACGGAATTTGACGCCCGGGAGACCCGAACACACAGATGATTTGAAAAAATTTTCCTTTTTTCAAAAAATTCCCATTGTTCGACTTTTCGTCGTGTATGACGGCGGACGGCGCGGCGAAAGGCGCGCACCATGCGTCTAAAATCCGAAAGTACCCGAAAATCGACGGAGCGAATGTTCGGAAAAACGTCGGTTTCCGGGTTAAAAGCACGCCAAAAGCGTCAAAAAGGGTGTTGACAAAAACAAAAGCGTGATGTATACTAACACTACTTTCTGCGAGAGCGGAAAGCTGATCCTTGAAAACGATACAGAATCAAGAAGAACGCAAACAAGACAGTCAATTCGAAATGAGTTTTGAACTTGGAGGTAACACTTCAAGATTCGATACAGGAATTAAACGCGAGAGTTTGATCCTGG
>CALVTQ010000130.1 GCA_944362695.1 uncultured Clostridia bacterium | reverse complement strand
TTTCTACTACGGTTTTACTACTTTTCAACGCCAAGTGAGGCTCCGAAATGCCATGATATGCGGGGTATCTTCCGAAACGCAAAATGCCGGAAATGCTTGATATTCCAAGCCTTTCCGACATTTGCGGAGATTTGAAAAGATAATCAGAAAATCGGTAGAACTTTTATATGGAAAGGCTCGGCAGCACGCTCGTCAAGCTCGCCTGCGCGGCGGTCATCTTCATGGCGGTCTATATGATCGTGGGCCGCAGCCTCAAGCGCGGCCAGAACTTCGACGTCAACCGCTGGCATCTGATGATCCTGCTGGTCTGCGTCATCGTCGTGGAGATCGTTTTGTGCTACACGCTGCGCCAGCAGTGGATCTACGCGCTTGACAGGGTTCACATGGTCTGCGACTGCGTCCTGCTGGGCATATGCTCAAGCGCCATGCTCGGCCTGCAATTCTCGCTCCTGGTTCAGCACGACCTGACCAACGAAATCCAGATCATCAGCCAGATGTGGCGCAAGGACAGGGATCAATACCGCATCTCGCGCGAGACCATCGAGCTCATCAATCGCAAATGCCACGACATGCGCTTCCAGATTCGCTCCATCGGCCGCAACGCCAACGTCATGCCCGCCGCGCTGCACGACATGGAGAAGTCCATCCGCATCTATGACAGCCTGTATCAGACGGGCTGCCGCGCGCTGGACATCATCCTGACCGAGAAGAGCCTGCTGTGCCAGCCCAACGGCATCACGATCACATGCGTGGCCGACGCCGCCCAGCTCAATTTCCTGTCCGACACGGACATCTACTCCCTGTTCGGCAACATTCTGGAGAACGCCATCCACGCCGTCTCCTCGCTCGGCGAGGACTCGCGCACCATCGACCTGGTCATCCGCCAGTACGGCGATTTCCTCTCCATCAACGCGCACAACTACTATTCCGGCGAGATCCGCCTGTTGAACGGCCTGCCCGTGACCACCTCCGGCGACCCCAATTATCACGGCTTCGGCGTCAAGTCCATCGCCGCCATCGTCCAGAAATACGACGGCACGGTCTCCTTCAAGGCCGACGGCGGCATATTCAACGTGAATATCCTGTTCACCAAGAGCGCGCTCGCCGCGCACGAAAACGGCGCAAAGTGACGCCCTGCCAAGGAGGAACGCCATGACCGCAACCGTTTTGACGGCGATTTTGTGCGCATCGGGCCTCGTGCTCACGCTGCTCGGGCGCAGACACCTCCCCGCGAGCCCGCTCTCGCTGCTGGGTGCGCTATGCGCCGGGGCGGCCGTGCTCGTGCTGCTCATGGGCGGCGGCAGTCTGCGCGAGGCGCTTTTGTGCCTGCTTTTGCCGCTGGCGTTTTCCCTGCGCGCGCGCGGAAAGGAGGACGCATGAGCTTCGATTCTGCGGAATACCTCGTCTTTCTGCCGCTCGTCTTCGCCGTTCACTGGGCGCTGCCCGCCCGCTGGCGCTAAATTCCGCTGCTGGCGGCGAGCTATGTGTTCTACGCCCGCTGGAATGTGGAGCTGGCGCTGCTCATCCTGTTTGTGACGGCCCTGTCCTATGCGATGGGGCTGGCTTTTGCGCACATCCGCTCCCTGCGCGCGCGGCGAGTCTTGCTGATCTCGGGCGTGGGCGTCTACCTGCTTCTGCTGGGCTATTTCAAATATTTCAACCTCATCGGCCGCAGCGTGACGGCCGTTTTTGCGCTTTTCGGCGGCTCGGGCGTCTGGCGCGCGTGGGACATTCTGCTGCCCGTGGGCATTTCGTTTTTCACGTTTCAGGCGATTTCCTACATCATCGACGTCTATCGAGGCGACCTGCCCGCCCAGCGCCATTTCGGCTATTACGCGCTGTATATCTCCTTCTTCCCGCAGCTCGTCGCCGGCCCCATCGAGCGCGCCGGTTCGCTGCTGCCCCAGCTTCGCGCCGATCGCATGCTCTCCCGCAAGGACATTTCCGTCGACCTGCGCCAGCTTCTCGGCGGCTATTTCCGCAAGCTGGTCATCGCCGACCTGTGCGCCCCGCTCGTGCAGGCAGTCTACGACTGCCCCGCGCCGGACGGTTCCGCCGTCGCCATCGGCACCCTGCTCTTCGCCGCGCAGATTTACGGCGACTTCTCCGGCTATTCGATGATCGCGGCGGGCTCGGCGCGCCTGCTGAGCATCCGCCTGGTGCGCAATTTTGACAGGCCGTACGCCGCACAGACCATCCGCGAGTTCTGGCGGCGCTGGCATATCAGCCTGTCCGTCTGGTTCACCGATTACGTCTACATCCCGCTGGGCGGCAGCAGGCGCGGCCTTCGCCGTCAGATTCTCTCGACGCTCGCCGTCTTCTCGCTCAGCGGCCTGTGGCACGGCGCGAAGTGGACGTTCATCGTCTGGGGGCTTTTCCACGGCCTGTGCATGACGCTGCACATCCTCGGCAGGCGTGCCGCGAAGCGCCTGGGGCTGGGCGAGCCGCGCGGCGCGCTGCGCATCGTCGAGCGCATCGGGACGATGGCGTGCGTGTGCACGGCGTGGGTCTTCTTCCGCGCCGAGAGCGTTGCGCATGCGTTTGACCTGCTCTCCCGCCTCTTTGCCCCGTTGAATCTGCCCGAAGGCCTCGCGCTTCTCGCCGGGACGATCACGCGCGGCAGCCCGATTGCGCTGCTGCTGATGGTTCTCGTCATGATGCTCGTGCTCTGCCGCCTGCCTGCGGTCGAGGGCGAGGACGCGAATCTGCCCGATATGGCGTACGTGCTGCTGCTGCTCGCCGTCGCGCTCGCGTGGCTCATCCGCATCGAGGGCGGGCAGGCCAATGCGTTCATCTACTTCCAATTCTGACCTTTGCGAAAGGAGGCCGCCATGCGCAGACAACCGAATATGCCCGCGCGCGTGCTGAGCATGCTGCTGGCGCTGACCGTGCTGCCCGCGGTGCTGGCGGTCTTCGCGTTCGCCCTGCCGCCGCAGTACGATCAGACCTTTCTGGCAGGCTATCGCGTCAAGCTCGACGCCCTGCGCGACGCCCCCGGCAGACGCGTGATCGTCGCGGGCGGCAGCGGCGCGGCGTTCAATGTGGACAGCGAGCTTCTGACAGACGCGCTGCCCGGCTATCGCGCGGTCAATCTGGGCATGTACGCGGGGCTCGGCACGACCGCTGTGCTCGACAACGCGCGTCCCTTCCTGCGCGAGGGCGACGTCGTCGTCTTCATGCCCGAGCAGAGCGAGCAGACGCTCTCCCTGTTCTTCGGCGCGGAATCCATGTGGCAGGCCGCCGACGGGCGCTTCGATCTTCTTGGCGGCGTATCGGCCAAAAACGCGGGCAAGATGCTCGCCGCCTTCCCCTATTTCGCCGCGCAGAAGGCGCCCTATTATATAGAAGGAACGCCCCCGGCGGGCGACGGCATCTACGCGGCGGACGTCTTTACGCCGTGGGGCGACATCAGCAGTCCCCTGCGCGTGCAGAACGTCATGACCGGCGGCTTTGACCCCAACACCGACATCGCGTTCGGCGATAGCGTGCCTTCCCCCGACTTCATCGAATACGTCAACGACTACGCCGCCATGTGCCGCGAGCGGGGCGTGACGTTCTTCTTTGCTTACTGCCCGATGGACGCCGCCGCGCTTGATGACGCCGGCCTCGCCGCGATGGACGCCTATGCGCAGCGCCTCGCCGGTCAGCTCGACGCGCCGATATTGGGCGACATCCGCGACGCCGTGATGGACGCCGCCTGGTTCTACGACACGAATTTCCACCTCAACGCGTCTGGCGCCGTCGCCTACACCGCCAAACTCGCCGCGCTCCTGCAAGATGCGCTCGGCGTCGCGGGCGAGGCGATTGCCGTCCCCGATATGCCCGGCATGCCCGGCGCGCAGGCCTTCACCGGCGACGACAGCGACGCCAAGGAGTTCACATTTGAGGAAACCGACCGCGGTCTGCGCATCACCAGCCTGACCGACCGCGGTTCGACGCGCCGCCGTCTCACCGTCCCGACGCACATCGGCGGCGAGCCCGTCGTCAGCCTTTCCCCCGAAACATTCGCCGGGAACACATCCATCCGCGAGATCACAATTCAGCCCAACATCGCACTGATCGAGGACGGCTCGTTTGACGACTGCACAGCGCTCGAGCGCATCGTCATGCTCGATATGCCGCCGTCGGGCTGCTCCGTGGGCAGCGGCCTGCTCGACGGCACGAGCGCCTCCGTGATCGTTCCCGCCGCCATGCTCGGCAGCTACCGCACGCATTATTTCTGGTCGATGCACGCCGCGCGCATACAGCCCGACGGCGAAACCGCGTCCTCCGGCGACAAACAGACCGCGGTCGGTGACGGCCCGGCCATCGTCTATGACGCAAACGGCGGCCACGTCCTCGGCGATGAGCAGACGACAACCGCATCCGCGCCCGTCAGCCAGACCCACGCGCGCACCAACACGCTGCAAGGCAGCCTCCATTTCGTGCGGCGCGGCCACGTCATCACGGGCTGGAACACCGCGCCCGACGGCTCCGGCGAGACCATCCCATTGGGCAGCCGCGTGACATATGCGCCGAATCTGACGCTCTACGCCCAGTGGGCCGCAGAGACCCCCGCCGAACGCTTCACATGGATCGATGCGGGCGGCGAGGCGCACATCACCGGCTATGCGGGCGATGATGTGCAGATCGTCATCCCCTATACGCTCGGCGGCATGCCCGTTCGCCGGATCTGTGCCGGTGCCTTCGCGGGCGCGCAGTTTGACACGCTCGTGCTCAATCCCAACGTGTTCGCGGTTGAGGACGGCGCGTTTGCCGGGAGCGGCGTGTCGCGCGTCATCCTCTTTGACACGCTTTTCGGCATATCCGACGCCGCGTTCGCCGAATGCCCCAACCTCGCCGCGCTGCATATCAACGCCGCCGCCGATCCCGTGTACAGCCGCAGCTACTACGCGACGTTCGCCGACAAGACCGACCGCCTGCTCTCCCTCGCCGGGCAGCACAAGCTCGTGCTCTTCTCCGGCTCCTCGACGCGCTACGGCTACGACAGCGAGGCGCTGCTTCGCGATTTTCCCGGCTGGCAGCCCGCGAACATGGGCGTCTACGCCTACACGAACGCGCTCCCGCAGATGGAGATCATCCGCAGCATGATGGAGCCGGGCGACGTGCTGCTGCATGCCCCGGAGTTTGACACGCTGCACACGCAGTTCTGCGAGCGCACGGCCCTCGACGAGCACTTCTTTGCGATGATCGAGGCCGACTATGCGCTGATGCTGCGCCTCAATGCGCGCAATTTCACCGCCGTCTTTGACAGCCTGAACACCTACCTCTCGCTGCGGCGCGGCATGCCCGCCCTCTCCTACGAGGAAACCCTCAACCACTACGATGACGACGGCAATTTCTACGCCTCCGCGACCTACAACGCTTACGGCGACTACACGCTCAAGCGCCCCAACAGCCGCGACGACGTGCTGCTTCAGCACATGCGCGCCAATTACACGGTCGATTCCTTCCCGCCCGAGCGCATCGAGGCCATGAACGCCGAATACCGCCGCTTCCTCGCCGACGGCATCACCGTGCTGTTCACCTACACCCCGCGCAACCGCTCCTCGCTGACCGAGGCGAGCACGCCCGAGCGCCGCGCCGAGCTCGACGCCCTGCTGCGCGATACGCTCTGCGTGCCGGTCATCACGCCCATCGAGGATTCGCTGTATTCCGGCGTGTATTTCTACATCGTCGACAGCCATTTGAGCGACGAGGGCGTCGCCATCCGCCATAAGCAGCTCGTCCCCGCGCTCGCGCCGTATCTCAAATGAGCACGCAAAACAGCGTCCGCCGGTCATCCCTCCGGTGGGCGCTGTTTTTCTATTCATTTTACGGATCGGCGCGCCGCCTGTCCGCCGGACGCCTCCCGTCTATGCCGTGTAAGCAAAAAACGCCGCCAGGGAAGGCGTTGCTCCAACCGGCGGCGATGTCTTCACTTATGGGGCATCAGAAATCGAGGTTCACGCGGACGTCGTCGACCGTGACCTCGCCCGTGATGAGGTTCTGGCTGCGCAGCCAGTCGATGTTCTCCTGCCAGCACTCGTCGCTCTGGGTCAGGAACTCGACCTCGTCGGTCTCCATCATCGGCAGCAGCGTCTCCATGCTCTTGCGCTCGACGGTCTCGGAGAGCGGGAAGTTGTCCTCGCTCTGGTTGGCGAGCAGGATGGCGAGCGCGGCCTCGGGGTCGGCCTTCATGTCGTCAAAGCCGCGCTTGCTGGCGCGCAGGAAGGCGGCGAGCACCTCCGGCTCCTCCTCGATCATCTTGTCGTTGGCCAGGAACACGCCCTCGTAGTAGGTCGGCACGCCGTAGTCGTCCAGATCGAACCAGTTGACCTCGAAGCCCTCCTCCTCCATCTGCGGCACCTCGTGGTTGACGAGGCAGCCGATGGTGGCATCGACATTGCCGGTGGTCATGGAGCTCATCAGGTCAAAGCCGACGTCGATCATCGTCACGTCGCTGTAATCCGCGCCGGAGTACTCCATGATCGAGCGGATCAGCGCCTCGGAGAGCTCCGTGCCCGCGTAGCCGATGGTCTTGCCCACGAGGTCATGCGCGGTGGTGATGTTCTTTTCTTTGAGGGAAAGGACGATGTTCAGCGGGCCCTGCACGACAGCGCCGATGGACTTGACCGGCACGTTCTGGTTCGCGCGCACCTGAATGACGTCCTGCTGATAGTAGAAGCCGATGTCCGCGCGGCCTGCGGCGGGCAGGGAAATCGCGTCGTTGGCGTTGCTCGGGAAGCGGATGTTGACCTTGAGGCCCTCCTCGGCGTAGTAACCCTTGTCGATGGCGACGTACATGAACGTGTGAATGGCATTGGGATACCAGTCGAGCACGACGTCCAGTTCGCGCAGCTCCTTGTCCTCGGCGAGCGCGGCGCCGCCGAGCATCATGGCGCAGCACAGCAGCATAGCGATGATTCTTTTCATGGTGATTCCTCCGTTTATGTTTGAAATGTTATGGGTTGCGAATATTCTTGCGGCTTTGTCTTAGAATTCGCCGCGCCACTTGACGACGCGCTTCTCGATGACCGCGATGAGCGCGACGGCCAGCATCGCGACCGCCGAGAGCAGCACAATCGGCGCGAACACACCCGCGCCGTCGAGCTGCGTCATCATGCGCCGCGAGAAATAGCCGAGGCCGCTCTGTGCGCCGAGCCATTCGCCGATCGCCGCGCCAATGATGCTCATGGGCACGGCCATCTTGATCGCCGAGAAAAAATACGGCAGCGCGCACGGCACCTTGATCTTGAGGAACACGTCCCGCCGTGTCGCCCCGAATGTGGTCAGCAGCTCGGCCATCTCCACGCGGGCGGACTGCAGGCCGTCATACACCGTGATTGTGATCGGGAAGAACGTGATGAGCACCGCAACCAGCACCTTGCTCCATATACCGTAACCGAACCACAGAACGAACAGCGGCGCAATCGCCGTCGTCGGGATCGTCTGCGACGCGACCACGATGGGATACAGCGCCTTCTGGCAAAGCGGGCTGACGTCCATGATGACCGCCAGCGCCAGCCCCAGTACAAGCGATATGCCCAGGCCGATCAGCGTCACGCTCATCGTCGCGGGCAGGTGGGTCATCAGCAGCGGCTCGCGCAGCTCCCAAAGCCTTTGCAGAATCTGCGTCGGCGTGGGCAGGATGTACGCTGCGTTCATCTTCATCGCGCCGAGCTGCCAGAGCATCAGCAGCGCGAAGAACAAAACCAGCGCGGGCAGATTGCCCCGATTGGCCTTCTTCATTCCGTCACCTGCTTTCTAAGCATGCCGATGAGCTCCTCACGCAGCTCGACCAGCTCCGGCCTCGTCAAATCCCTGCGCGTCCTGTCCGCGCCAAGCGGCACCCGGATCTCTCGCAGACTGCGGATCGGCGTGCTCTCCACGACCAGCACGCTCGAGGACAGAAACAGCGCCTCCTCGACGTCGTGCGTGATGAACAGGATGGTCTTGCCCGTCGTGCGCCACTGATCGAGCAGCCATTCCTGCATGGTCAGCCGCGTCAAAAAGTCGAGCGCGGAGAACGGCTCGTCCAGCAGCAGCAAATCGCTGCCGGTGAGCATCGTGCGCGCGAACGCCGCCCTCTGCCTCATGCCGCCGGAGAGCTCGTCCGGGCGCTTACCCCGGCAGCCCGCGAGGCCGACCTGTGCAAGCGCCGCGTCGATGCGCAAAAGCTGCTCCTTTTTGGGGATGCCGCCGCGAATCTCCATCGGCAGGGCGAGGTTCTCGCCGACCGTGCGCCACGGGAACAGCAGATCCTTCTGCGGCATGTATCCGCACACGTGCCGCCTGCCGCCGACCGGCTCGCCGCCCACGAGCACGCGGCCCTCCGTCTGATGAAGCAGGCCGTTCGTCAGCCGGAAGATCGTGCTCTTGCCGCAGCCGCTCACGCCGAGTATGCAGTGAAACGAACCCGGCTCCACCGCGAAGCTCAGATTTTCCAAAATGTTCTTGTCGTCGCCGGGGTAGCGATACGTGACCTTGTCAAATTCCAGTACGCTCATGCGCGCATCTCCCACGCCATATCCCAGAAGCCCAGCTCGTAGCGGCTGCACGCGACGAAGATCTCCGTCAGCCGCTCGATCTGCGCAGGCGTCGCGCCCTCGGCCAGCTCGTTCATCAGCTCGATGAGCGCGTCGTTGGTCTTCGCGTAGTCCTCGCCCATGTAGCCGCGAATCCACTCGCCGTAGAACTCGTGATCCGCCGCGCCGGGGATCTTGCCCAGCGCCTGACCGATCTCCGCATAGCTCCACGAGCACGCGAGGATCGACGCGACAATCTCCGCAGGCGTGCCGGCATTGGCGACGGCGAGCATGTAGTGCGTGTAGGACAGGTTGTCAAGCGCAGGCTGCACGGCGAAAACCTCTTCCTCCGTGATGCCCAGACGCTTCATGTACGCGCGGTGAATCTTCATCTCGCCGCCGAGGATGGCATCGACGTTTCTGGCGAACGTGCGCATGAGCTCCGGGTCGCGCGCCTTGACCACGCCCAGGGCAAACACGCGCGCATAGTCAAACAGATACAGATAATCCTGAAGCATGTAATGCTTGAATTTTTCGACATCCAGCGTGCCGTCGCCGATGCCGGTGACGAACGGATGCGCAAGGCACTTTTCCCACACGGGCGCGGCCGCCGCGTGCATCTTCTCGCAGACGGTCATCTTACGCCTCCTTGATGTATTCGCTCTTGAGGTCAAACAGGTGGTTCATCGGGCCGCGTCCCTTGCCGAGGTCGAGCATCGCGCCCAGCGCGCCGGAGATGTACGCCTTCGCGCCGCGCACGGCGTCTTCAAGGCCCATGCCGCGTGCGAGGTTGGAGGCGATGGCGCTGGAGAGCGTGCAGCCCGTGCCGTGCGTGTTCGGGTTGGCGATGCGCTTGCCGTAGAACCACGTCGCCGCGCCGTCCTTGTAGAGCAGATCGTTGGCGTCGTTGAGGTCATGGCCGCCCTTGAGCAGCACGGCGCAGCTGTACGTTTCGGAAATTACCTTCGCGGCGGTCTCCATGTCGGCGGGCGACTTGATGTCCATGCCCGCGAGGATTTCCGCCTCCGGGATGTTCGGCGTGACGACCTCGGCCAGCGGCAGCAGCTTCGCCTTGAGCGTGTCGATGGCCTCGTCCGCAATGAGCTTGGAGCCGCTCGTCGCGACCATGACGGGATCGACGACGATGTGCCTGGCGCCGTAGCCCGTCAGCTTCTCTGCAATCACGTCGATGAGCGCGGCGGAAGACACCATGCCAATCTTCACGGCGTCCGGGAAGATGTCGGTAAAGACCATGTCGAGCTGATCGGCGAGGAATTCCGGCGTGGATTCGAGGATGCTGCGCACGCCCGTCGTGTTCTGCGCGGTGAGCGCGGTGATGGCGGTCATGGCATACACGCCGTGGGCCGACATCGTCTTCATGTCCGCCTGAATGCCCGCGCCGCCGCTGCAATCGCTGCCCGCGATGGACAGAGCCGTTTTCATTCTGGTCGTCATATGGAAAACTCCTTTCAAGGTCGATTCTGCATCCTTTGCCGCAACGAAAAAGAAGGGCCGCGGCATGCACCGCAACCCTTCAAACATTCGCTTTCGCTTACGCCAGCATTTCCCTGACCTTCGCCAGCGCGCCGTTCTTCTCCATCAGGAAAAGGATGACGCCCGCGATGATCGAGCCCACCACCGTGGACACGAGGAACGGCACGATGTACGCGTAGAACGCGACGCTCGAGGCATCCACGCCCATCAGCAGCACGGCCACCGGATACGCCAGCAGGCCGCCGATCACGCCCGTGCCGAAGATCTCCGCGACAGCCGTCGGGACGACCTTCTTGACCGCCATGTAGACCAGGCCGCACAGCAGCGCGCCGCACATGCTGCCCGGGAACGCCATCAGGCTGCCCAGGCCGAGCAGATTGCGGATCAGCGAGGCGACGAACGCCACGGCCACGCCGTACCACGGGCCCAGCAGCACCGCGCACACGACGTTGACCATGTGCTGCACCGGCGCGCACTTGGAGCCGAAGACCGGGAACGAGATCAGGCTGCCCACGACGGCCACCGCGCAGAGCAGGCCCGCCAGAGCAAGACGAATGGTTTGTTTGTTGCGGTTCATGTGTTATCTCTCCTTTGAAAAGCTGTGTTTAAGTTATCTTTACATAAACACGAGGGCGGCAGGTACGACAAAAACAGCCTCCCTCTCGAGGACAGCATGACGGCATATATATGTATGTTTACATACAATCGTCTGCTGGTCGGTCGAGGCTTGATGGCCTCCTCTCACGCCGGAACACGGCTTCCCATCGCTGCTTTGTCCCGTCACAGGGCGCTCCCCCTCTGACGTCTCCTCGCGGAGCCTCTGCCTGCCTCCTTTTCAAAAGAGCGTATATGCTTATCACCTTTCGGTGGTCAAGCCGGCCATTTCACGCTGATCCTGTCAGCGATTTTGCGAAGCTCGCGGCATTCGCTTTCGATGTCCTCCGCCGCGAATATGCCCGACCCCTCGGCGACACCCGCGATGCCGGTACCCTCGAGCTGCTCGATGTTATGAAGGTTGATGCCGCCGATGGCGACCACCGGGATATCGACCGACGCGGTGATGCTCGCGAGCATCTCTCGCGTCATGGGCTTGGCGTTTAATTTCGTCGATGTGCCGAACACCGCGCCGCTGCCCAGATAGTCCGCGCCCGCGGCCTGTGCGCGCTGCGCCTGCAGGGTGGTCTTGGCCGTCACGCCGATGATGGCATCCGGGCCGAGGATGCGCCGCGCCTCCTCGCATCGCATGTCGTCCTGCCCCACGTGCACGCCGTCCGCGCCGCAGCGCTTGGCGATTTCCACATCGTCGTCGATGAGCAGCGGCACGCCGTGCTTATGGCAGACCGCGCAGATCTCCTTCGCCTCGGCGAGCAGCTCGTCCCCATGCATATCCTTTTCGCGAAGCTGCACCATCGTCGCGCCGCCGAGAATGGCCTGCTCGACCTGCTGGCTGAGCGTCATCCCCCGCAGCCACGCCCTGTCCGTCACGGCGTACAGGCGCAGCATTTCGCTGATCTTCTCAGAATCTTTCATATCTTGCTCCCTTGTCCAAGGCCTCGGGCGTCAGGTTCATCATCGCGTCGATCGTGTAATTGCGGAAGGTCGCGTTGCCGTCGAGCTCTGTAAGCCGCCCGTGCGCGATCTCGCCGCAAAGCCCCATCGCCGCGACAGCCGCCAGCGACGCGCGCAGCACATCGCACGGGCAGGCCGTCACATACGCGCCCAGCAGCGCCGAAAGCTGACACCCCGCGCCCGTCACGAGGCGCATCATCGGATGGCCGTTGTGCACGCCGAAAACCGTCTCGCCGTTGGTCACGATGTCGGTATCGCCGCTGACGATCACGACCGCGCCCGTCTCTTTGGCCAGCGCCTTGGCGATATTCGGCGCGGTGTGCGCGCCCTCGTCCGCGTCGACGCCCCTGTGCGCCGCCGTGCCGCGAACGAGCGTCGCGATCTCCGTCGCGTTGCCGCGGATGACCGCGAATTTCACGTTTTTGATCAGGTCGTGCGCCGCGTCCATGCGCATCTTCGAGCTGCCCACGCCCACGGGGTCGAGCACGACGGGATGGCCCAGTGCGTTCGCCTGCTCACCCGCGATGCGCATCGCCGTGAGCTTCCTCGGGTTCGGCGTGCCCATGTTGATGACGAGGCCGCTGCACATCGCGGTAACCTCGGCGACCTCGTCGGCGTCGTCCGCCATGATGGCCGATCCGCCGCAGGCGAGCAGCATGTTCGCGCAGTCGTTGGCGGTCACGTAGTTGTTGATGCAGTGCACGAGCGGGCGGCTCCTGCGGCACATGGTGATCACGTCGCCGAGCATATGTCCTCCAGATTTGCGGTAAACAAAAAACGGAATATCCCCAATGTCGGCGATACTCCGTACGGAAATCATCTATCTTCCTACGGCGGCATTACCCGCATCAGGTCAATGGGTCGAAGATCCGATCTTCCTCTCAGCCTGTGACACAAGCTCCCCTGTTGCTGCAAAGTATAGCACGCCGGGCGCGCAAAGTCAATGCGGATTCCCGGCGTGCAATGATTTGTATACAGTTTTATGAAAATTTATGCGGCACATTTGTGAAAAGCGCGTCAAAGTCTGATTTTGCGCATCACAAAGCGGATCGGGACATCGACGATTCTCGCCGCGATATAGCAAAGCAGCAGGCACCAGAGCGTCACCAGCACGGGATTCCCCGGCGCATAGAGCACGGGCATGAGCGCCTCTTTGCTCACGTTGAAGAACGCGCAGTGCAGGAGCCACATGTGCATCGAATAGCGCCCGAGCTCGCCGAGCACGACATTCACAGCCCGCACAGGACAGGCCTTGATCAGGTTCACCATCGCGAAGACGAACACCGGCGCATAGAAGAAGTCCATGCTCACGCGCACCTGCCACGCCTCGCCGCCCCACGGCAGCGCCACGATCAGCCTCGGCGCATAGTACCTCGCCATCGCCGTCCCCAGCGCGAGCACCGCGCACAGCACGAGCCGCACGCCGCGACGCTTGCCGAGCACGACGTCCATCCCGCGCGTGAACAGCGAGAACTTGCCCACGATCACGCCCGCGCCCAGTGCGCACACGCCGTCGAGCATCGCCTGCGCCGCGTGCTGCATGTACGAGTCATACCCCGACAGCGCGCGCACAGCCGTCGCCGCCAGCAGCGGCAGCACGATGAACACGCCCGCCGCGCTGAGCACATGGCCGTGCGGCAGCTTCATAAGCAGCGGCAGCATCAGCATGGCCATCCAGTAAAAGCAGATATACCAGTTGAAGAGCATGACCACGCTCTCCACGCCGAAGAGCTCCGCGACGAAGCCCCGCAGCGTCACGCCCGCACCCGTTGCCGCCGCCAGCGCGAACAGCAGCACCTGTATGATCCAATACGGCACGAGCACGCGCAGCGCCTTTTGAGCCGACTGCGCAAACGTCTTGGGCTGCAGCGCCGCGAAATAGCCCGTCAGGCATGCGAACACAGGCACGCACATCGCCAGCGGCGCGCGCGCCACGTGCTCGACGCCCTCCGCCAGCATCGGCGTCATGCCCGGGAGCAGCCATTCCGGGAACAGCAGGATGTGATGCGCGAACATCATGATGAGCGATATGCCCTTGAGCACATCGGTCGTCTTTTTGGCGAAATACGGCCCGTCCGGCGCGTTCTTCTTCCTATTAGATACATCCGCCGCCGCAGGCACGCGCACCCCCCGCGTCACGGCATACATCAGCGCAGGCGCGTAGACCATATCCATCGGATACGGGAAGCTCACCCGTCCCTGCACCATCTGCAATTCGCCCGCGTTGAGCACGGAGAACGCGAAATGCCCCGCGACCGCCAGCACACCCGCCGCGATCAGCAGCACGCGCCGCACGCCCGCGTTCAGTTTGCCGAGCTTCGCGTCGAGCCTTCCTGCCAACTCGCCCTCCGCCAGCGCGCAGCCCACGCCCATCTGGCCCGCCGTGAGCATCAGATTGCCCAGCAGCCGCTCGACGGCCGGCACGCCCCAGAAGTAGTGGCGCAGCACGGCGCACGTGCTCACCGGCATGAGCGCATAGAGCCACGCCGCAAACAGCGGCCCCGATTTTCTCACGCGCACGAGCACCGCCATCAGCAGCACGGCAAGCGCATATCCGCCCGCGTGATACGCGAACGGCACCGTCGTGTTGCCCAGCGTCAACGCCTCGCGGATGATGCGGTGCAGGCCCAAATCGCTCGTGCCGGTCAGGCGTCCCACGACGATGGCCGGCAGGAACACGACCCAATACGCCGCCAATGCCGCGCCCGCGAGCTTTATCACGCTGCGCAGCTTCGCGCCCGTCTTCGCCAGATGCCAGCCCGTCACAACCAGCAGCGCCGAGAACGCCAGCGAAAGGGCGTTTGTCAATACGTCAATCATGGCCGCCTCACTCGTCCCACAGCGTCACGACGCCCGTCTCGCGCGTCTTCTTCATGTCGATGAGCCGCTGGTTGCTCGAACCGCGAAAGCGCAGCGAGATATCGTAGAGCGCCTGCACGAACCGCCCGTCCACCAGCACGTCGATCAGCGAGAGCATCTCGTCCGTGACCTCGCAGTTGGGATGCGCGCCGGGCGTTGTGATCTCCTCATATGTGTTGCCGGAGAACGCCCAGATGGTCTTCTCCGGGTACTTTTCGCGCACCTCGCGCAGCAGCGGCACAAGCCCCCTCTGGTTCTGCGGCTCAAACGGCTCGCCGCCCAGCAGCGTGAGGCCCTCGATGTAGTTCGGCTCGAGCATGCGGATGATGTCGGCCTGCGTCTTTTCGGTGTACGGCTCGCCGTATTCAAAGTCCCAGGTCTCCTTTTGGAAGCAGCCGGGACAGTGGTTGGTGCAGCCGGAGACAAAGAGCGTCACGCGCACGCCCGGCCCGTTGGCGATGTCGCAGCTCTTGATTGCGCCGTAATGCATAAGCATATCTCCTTTATGGCATGTGATCCTTCGTCTATCATATCACGTTCTGCCGCCCGTGGCAATGAAAAAGCGGCAGAGCGCCGGGGGACTTCCCCACACTCTGCCGCATGCATGCCGTGTCTTACAGATGGAGCACGCGCTCGCGGATCTCCTGCGTGCGGCCCTGATTCCAGAACTGCGTGCCGATGTAGCCGCAGGTCCGGCGGGCGACGTTCATCTTGTTCTGGTCGGTGTTGCCGCACTTGGGGCAGCGCCAGATCAGCTTGCCGTCCTTCTCCACGATCTCGATCTCGCCGTCCCAACCGCACTCCTGGCAGTAATCGCTCTTGGTGTTCAGCTCGGCGTACATGATGTTGTCGTAGATGAAGCGCATCACGCCGAGCACGGCGTCGATGTTGTTCTGCATGTTGGGCACCTCGACGTAGCTGATCGCGCCGCCGGGGCTGAGCTTCTGGAACTTGGCCTCCAGCGCGAGCTTGGCAAAGGCGTCGATCTCCTCCGTCACGTGCACGTGATAGCTGTTGGTGATGTAGCTCTTGTCCGTCACGCCCGGGATCAGGCCGAAGCGGCGCTGCAGGCACTTGGCGAACTTGTAGGTCGTGGACTCCAGCGGCGTGCCGTAGAGCGAATAGTCGATGTTCTCGGCGGCCTTCCACTTGGCGCAGGCATCGTTGAGCGCCTGCATGACCTTCAGGCCGAACGCCTCGCCCTCCGGCTCGGTCAGCTTCTTGCCGGTGACCTCGTAGACGCACTCCCACAGGCCCGCATAGCCCAGCGAGATCGTCGAGTAGCCGCCGTGCAGCAGCTTTGTGATCGGCTCGCCCTTCTCAAGGCGGGCCAGCGCGCCGTACTGCCAGAGGATCGGCGCGGCATCGGAGAGCGTGCCCTCCAGACGCTCGTGGCGGCACTGAAGCGCGCGGTGGCAAAGCTCCAGGCGCTCGTCGAGCACCTTGAAGAACTTCTCCTCGTCGCCGCCGTTCTCGCACGCGGTGCAGGCGACGTCCACCAGATTGATCGTCACGACGCCCTGATTGAAGCGGCCGTAGTACTTGGGCTTGCCGTTCTCGTCGACATACGGCGTCAGGAAGCTGCGGCAGCCCATGCAGGTGTAGCAGTTGCCGTTGCCGTTCTTGTCGACCTTGAGCTGGAGCATG
>CALVTQ010000129.1 GCA_944362695.1 uncultured Clostridia bacterium | reverse complement strand
CCGCGTATACTATATATAAGAATAAGAAGGAGGCCGAAAACGATGGCTGTTCGCAATATCGACGTAAGCACGCTTGAAAAGTGGATCGCGGAGAAGAAAACCTTTCTGGTGGACTATCGCGCGGACTGGTGTCCGGATTGCCGCAGGATCGACCCGGCTTACGAACAGCTCGCCGAGCAGTATGCGGGCGCGCTGGAGATGGTCACGCTCGACCTGGGCGGGGACAGAGGGATGTTCAAAACCGCCGGTGTGCAGCGGATTCCCACGCTGCGGCTGTTCGTGGACGGCGTGAACGTGGGCGAGACCGTCGAGCCGGAGTCCAAAGCGGTCATCGAGGATTTCCTCGCGGGCGTGCTGCCCAGGATGAAGAAGGAGAATGACGACCGGCACGTATACGACATGGTGATCGTCGGCGGCGGGCCGGGCGGATACACGGCGGCGCTGTACGCGGCGCGGGCGGGGCTTGACGCGGTGGTGCTCGAGAAGCTCAGCGCGGGCGGGCAGATGGCGCAGACGCATCAGATCGACAACTATCCCGGCTTCCCGGACGGCGTCGAGGGCTGGGAACTGGCCCAGCACATGCAGCGGCAGGCCGAGCGCTTCGGCGCGAAGACCGTCATCGCGCAGGTCACGGGCGTCGATTTAAGCGTAAACCCGAAGAAGATCGAGACCAGCGAGGGGACGATGTTCGCCAAGACCGTCGTGCTGGCGACCGGCGCAAACCCGCGCGAGCTGGGCGTGGCGCAGGAGAAGGAACTCGTCGGGCGCGGCGTGGCCTACTGCGCGGCGTGCGACGGCATGTTCTACCGCGGGAAGACGGTCGTGGTCGTCGGCGGCGGCGACACGGCGGCTACCGATGCGCTGCTCCTGAGCCGCATCGCCCGAAAGGTCTATCTCGTACACCGCAGGGACACGCTGCGCGCGACGAAGATCTACCACGAGCAGCTCGAGAAGGCGGAGAACGTGGAGTTCTGCTGGGACAGCGTGGTCGCCGAGATCCTGCACGGGGAGAAGGTCACCGGCATCCGTGTGCGCAACGTCAAGAACGGTGAGGAGCGCGAGATTGCGGCGGAAGGCGTGTTTATCAGCGTGGGCAGGAAGCCCGCCACGGAGCTTTTCGCCGGGCAGGTCGAGCTTGACGCGGGCGGCTACATCGTCGCGGGCGAGACGACGGTCACGAGCGTCCCCGGCGTGTTCGCGGTCGGCGACGTGCGCACGAAGGGCCTGCGTCAGGTCGTGACGGCTGTGGCCGACGGCGCTCTGGCCGTGCACAGCGCGGAGGAATACCTCGCGGAGCACGCGTGATGCAGCGCGATTTGAAGGCATATGAAAAGCACCCGGCTCGGATGGTCGGGTGCTTTTTGCGCGGAATCAAAGGATCTTTTCGTAGGCGAGGCGGGGAAAATCGTCCTCCTGAACGTGGATCGTGCCGCAATGGGTGAAGCCGAGCTTTTTGAGCAGATTCTGCATGACCGCGTTGTCGCCGTGCGTGTCGATGCGCAGATGGCCGCACTGCTCAAACGCCCAGCCGATGCAGAACGCGCCGAGGCCGCGCTGCGAGCCGTCCGTCGCGATGCGGTGCACGACGCCGTAGGGGCCGCCCGCGAGCCACGCGCCGTCCTCGATATCGCGATAGCCGGGCTCGGCGTCCTCGCCGTATGTATAGAAGAAAACGGCGGCGACCTGACCGGCGTCGTTTTCGCAGACGTAGCTACTGCCGGTCTGAATGTCGCTGCGGATCAGCGCTTCGGGCGGCCAGTTGGTCGGGCCCCACTGGTTGGGGTTGCCGTGCTCGGCCATGAGCGGCGGGCGCGGGCGTAGATCTCCATCATGCGGGGCAGGTCGCGTTCTTCGGCGTGGCGGATGTTCATGGGCATCGCTCCTTTTTCGATATACATCATAATAACACAGGCGGGCGCGGCGCGCAACCGATCAGGAGACATGACCGCTGACCGCGCGGCCTTCGCGCTTTGCATTTGCGGCACGGCATGCTATACTATATATGTGAATAAAAATATCGGAGGTGCGAATATGCGCAAAAAACGGACGGGGCTGCGCGTGCTCATGGCGCTGGCGGCGGTGATTTTGCTGTGCGCAGCGGGGTGCGCTGTCTACTTGGGTGATTTCTACCGCGCGGACGACACAGCGCTGGCGGCGATGGCGGGGACGGACGGCGTGCGCGTTGAGGACGGCGGCGATTGCGTCGCGTTCATCCCGGAGGAAAGCGTCGCGGGGATGATCTTCTATCCCGGCGGCAAGGTGCAGCCCGAGGCGTATGCGCCGCTGATGCAGGCGTGTGCGCAGCATGGGATCTTGTGCGTGCTCATGCGCATGCCGGGCAACCTCGCCGTGCTCGCGCCGAACGCGGCGGACGGCGTGCGGGCGATGTATCCGCAGGCCGATTCGTGGTACATGGCGGGCCACTCGCTGGGCGGGGCGATGGCGGCGAATTACGCGCGCGAGCACGCGGACGAGTTTGACGGGCTTGTGCTGCTGGCGGCGTATTCAACGGGCGATATCAGCGCTTCGGGCCTGCGCGCGCTGTCCCTCTACGGCGAGAACGACGGCGTCATGAACCGCGAGAGCTACGAGAAATACCGCGCGAATCTGCCGGAGGACTTCACCGAAACCGTCATCGCGGGCGGCAACCATGCGCAGTTTGGCGCATACGGCGAGCAGGACGGCGATGGCGCGGCGGCGATACCGGGCGGGGAGCAGATCGCCTGCGCGGCGGAGGAGATCGCGCGGTTTATCGAGCAATAACACGGAAAAACGCGGAAGTCCTTTGCTTCCGGGGCGTCCGTTTACATGATAGATGGGTAAAACGTACAAAATTAACGGATAAAATTTTGTTAGATATATCATTAGAAATATTGTTCGTATAATGATGATGGTGCGTAATGTAATGTGTGCAAAATCGCATAAAAAATGCGTCGAAAAGACGCGAAAAAGCGGCGCGGACTGAAGAAGCTGACGAATTTTGGGCTATTGAAAACCGGCGCGCAAACCGGTACAATAAAGCATAAAAATGATATTGCGGTTTATTTCCATAAAACATGCAGCAAAGGAGAGGGATGTCGTGGGCGAGACGCAGGGCGGGCGCAGCAGGGCGCTCGCGCCGGTGGAGAACGCGCTGGACGTGCTGGACGCATTCGAGGGGGAAGCGCAGGCACTGAGCATGAGCGAGATCATGGAGATCACGCACATGCACAAGAGCGCGGCATACCGGCTGGTGAAGGTGCTGGTCACGCGCGGCTATCTGACGAGGGAGGCGGCGAGCGCGACATACCGCCTTGGGCCGAGGCTCATCACGCTGGCGAGCAGGCGGCCGCAGGAATTGGCGCTCATCGCGCGGGCGAGGCCGCTTCTGGAGCGCCTGAGCGAGCAGACCGGCCTGACGGCGCGGCTGTGCGTGCTCGAGGGGACGGACGCGATCTGCCTGCTGAAGGTGAACGCGGCGCACGGGCCGAGACATCTGGGCTTCGGCGTGCGCGTGCGGGCGTGCTGCACGTCGTCGGGCAAGAGCCTGCTGGCGGCGCTGGAGGATGCGGAGATCGCGCGGCGTTACCGGGGCTATCCATTCGAGGCATACACGGCGCGAACGACGAGCTCGATGCCCGCGCTGATGCGGGAAATCGCCGCTGTGCGCGCGCAGGGCTATGCGAGCACGGACAGCGAGATGGAGGAAGGCTTCTGCAGCGCGGCGATGGCCGTGGCGGTCGGCGGGACGATGGCGTCTGTGTCGGTCTGCTCGGCGAGGCCGGGACAGGGCATGGCGTACGTGCGCGAGGCGCTGGGCGCGCTGCGCGAATGTGCGCAGGCGCTGGCGTGACGCGGCGAAGGCTTGCAGCGACTCCATTTTTTGGCACAAACCCCGCCCAAAGGATTGACGGCTCGCACGGATGTGGTATACTGTGAGTTGGAGAAATCAGCTGCGCAAGGAAAGGGGGGAGGGCATGAGCACGCTCAAGAGCAGGTTCGAGACGGTTTACACCAAGTTCAAGCTCCATTTTTATCAGGAGATTTTCGCGCGCTTCCAGACGCGTGAGGCGAGCCTGAGCACGGTGGAGACATTCTGCATGGAGGCGATCATGGCCCTGGGCAGCCCGACGATCAACGAGTTTGCGGGCTTCATGCGCATCTCGTCGCCGAACGCGGCCTACAAGGTCGGCAGCCTCATCAAGAAGGGCTACATCCGCAAGGTGCAGAGCCTGACGGACAGGCGCGAATATCACCTGGAGGTCACGCAGAAGTACATCGACTACTACAACATCAGCGCGGCCTACGTCAGCGAGGTCATGGACAGGATCGCCAAGCGCTTCTCGCGCGAGGACAGGCTCAAGCTCGAGGAGTTTCTGGAGATCATCGGCGGAGAGCTGATGCCGGAGGTACGCCTGCCGCAGGAGAGGCAGGAAGCGTAAAATGAAACAGAGCGCCGGAGCATGCAGCTTCGGCGCTTGCGTTTTTTGGGGGATATGCGGCGGAATTGCCGACATTTGCCAAACTTCATTTGATCGGAAATGGGGCATGAAGCCATGCCCGCCATAGCGAAAAACGCCGGACGTTTGTCCGGCGCCTTTGCTGTTTCGGCGGATTTTCTGATGACGGGCTTACTCGGCTTTGGCATGCGCCGCTGCGTTTTCGCCGGCAATCTTGCCCGAGACAAAGCACCAGCCATGGGCCACGCCGCCGTAATCCTTATAGCCGCTTTCTTCGGAGAAGAACACGCCGAGGGAATCTGTGCCGCAGGCATACAGACCGGGGATGACCTCTCCGTTCACATCGAGCACTTCGATGTTCGTGTTCACATCGAGGCCGCCCGAGGTGGTGAAACAGAAGCCCTTTGCTTTCACAGCATAGATCTTTTCTCCGTTCACGCCGATGGGATGCATCTGCGAAATGTCCTTGCCGAATTCCTCATCGACGCCGGCTTCGATGGCCTTGTTGTAATCGGCGATCGCCTCGACGAGCGCGGGCGCGCCGATCCTGGCGGCAAGCTCTTCGGGTGTTGCGCCCTCAAAGACGATGCCCGCATCCATGCCGTGAGCGATGATCGCGTCCATCTCCGTGATGGGATCGTTTTCGGCCAGATAATACTGAGGCGGAGCCGTCAGCCTTGTCGTGTCGGAAAGGTAAGCGGAGAACGGCGATGAGAAGTCGCGGTTATTGATCATGAAATCCACGGCGTCAAAGCCGTTCTGCTTGAGATTTTCAAAGTAGTTTTCATCGACGATCACATAGTAAGAACCGTCTGCGCGGGTGTTGGTTTCGCCAAGGCCCATCATATCGGTTTCGGATGTGAAGCGCGCGCCGCTTTCATTGACGGCCAGCACGTCGCCGCGGAGCACGAGCGCGGTGAGCGTCTTTTGATGGGCGGGCGACACGTCGCTCATGTGCAGATCGACCGCTGTGCGCGCATTGTGCGTGATCGGGTCGATGCCGATGCTGTAAGTGGCCGCGCCGTGGTCGATGGCGGATTTGATCATCACGCCGTCGTTTTGATACATGCCGTAAATCGCCATCGTGTATCCGACGTACTCTTCCATCATGTCGCTGCTGCCCGCGAATCCGCCCGTGCAGAGAATCACGCTGCGGGCATTGATCTCGTAGCGCGTGCCGTCATAGGCTTCGGCCGTGACGCCGATGATCGAACCGTCCCCGGCGGCGATCAGCCCCGTGCCCTCGACCTCAAGCAAATAATCGTTCTTTTCGTTGAAGCCCTTCGCGCGCTCGAGCGCATCGGTGTACATCCTGTTGGGCGTTTTGACGAGACAGTCATAACAGGCGTACACCGTGAGATCGGGATACATAAACGTCGTAATCGGCGTAAAGGTGAAGCCCATCTCGCTGACGCTCCAATCAACGGCGTCGCCGGACTGACGAACGATCAGCTCGATCATATCGGGCTTCGAGCCGTTTTCCGTGCCCGCGCCGGTATCGTTTTTCCAAAGTTCGATGAACGCTTCCTCATCGGTCACGATTTCATTGCCGGCGTCGTCATAAGCCTTGAGCTCGGGCAGGCTCGGATTGACGCAGAGCGGGCCGCCTGTCGTGATCGAATTGCCGCCGACATAGCCGGCTTTTTCGATGCCCAGCACGGTTGCGCCGTTTTCCGCGGCGCTGTAATAGGCCGCCACGCCGGAAGCGCCCAGACCCACGACGACAACATCATAATCGAGCCTGACGGTTTCATTCGACTTTTCAACCGGGATGCTGAAGGCGGCCGGATCGCCGCCTGCCTCCTCGATGGCGAGCCTGACCGCATGGCGAATCGCCGACGAGGATGCGGTTGCGCCCGCCGTCGTATCCACGGCGATGCTCTGATTTTCGATGATTCTGGGGATGATCGTCTCCACGGCGGCATCGAGCATCGTCGTGTCATAGCTCGACCATTCTCCGCCGATGTCGGTCACCTCAATGGCCTGAATCTTACCGCCCTCGAACGTCACGGCAACCTTGAACGGCACATCGAAATTGTTGCCGTAGACCGTCTGCTCGTATGTGCCGTCGAGCACTTGCTTGCTTTCGGATGCATCAAGGCCGGACGCCTTGGCGAGCGCGGCGCTCAGCGCATCTTTGAAGCCATTTGACGTGAGCGTAGCACCCGAAACGCCGTCGATTTCGCTGCTGCCGGCCTCCATCGCCCTTTGGCTCAGCAGCTCAAGCGCTGCGCCGCCGATGGAAGGCGTTTCGTTTTCGCCGAGCGCTGTGATGCCGTCCATGCCGTTTTCGCCGACGGTCACCGTGACCGTCACAGCGCCGCCGAAGCCCTGGGCCTGCGCGCTGTATTCTCCGGGCATCAGATTGCTCTCGCCGAGCGCTGCGGCAGACGCCATCAGCAGGACGACCGCGAGAAATAATGCAAAAATCCTTTTCATGCCTGCCTCCTAAATCAGAATATAACAGTCGAGATAGGAACCGGTTCCTGTCTCGGGAGACGGAATGATCATACACAAAGCCCTTTGTACATTCGGATGGCCATTCGCTGACGCATACTGCCGGATGACCTCAAACGTTGGCCGGCTGTCCGCTTCGCTGTGGCCTATGCCGGGAATGATCACATGCAGGCATGCCCCGATGGAAATCGTCTCATCTATCTGCTGCGCGGCGATCGTGGGCGGCAGATGTTCGCTTTTGATGATGAGTCCGTATCGCTGGATGCATGCGTTTGATGCAATTTCCTCGATCAGCTCGCCTGCCATGCACAGCGGCATGCAATCATATAGATCGCTCGTGATTCCGTATGGGTCGCCCGGGCGCATCACATCATGATTGACCATCTGGGCATAGAACAAAAACGTGCTGTCCAGGCGCTCAACGCCCAAATCCAGCCGCTTTTCGCGGATGCATTCGGTGATCCTGCGGTAATATGCGAGCTGCGCATTCTTCAGAGACAGCGTTCTGATCTGATGATCTATGCGCTGCATCTCCTCATCAAGCGCATTCGTCATGCCGCTGCGATCCTTGAGCCACGTGTGATTCCTGATGTCATGCACGGACAAACCAAATGATCGCAGGATCCGAATCATCATGATCTTGTAACAGTCGTCTTCCGTGTAGTAACGATACAGGTTGCTCTCCTCTCGCTTGGCGCACATGAGGCCGATCTTGTCGTAATATCGGAGCGTCGCTGTCGATATGCCGAATGTCTCGGAGAATTCTTTGATATAGTATTTCGTTTCCATCATCCCTCCTGATTCGATCATAAAACATTCAAGCGCTTGAACGTCAATACTGCGGCGGCGATTTTATGGTGATATATTGAATTTTTCGCCTGTGCAAAGGAAAACCGGCGGCGCGCAGAGCTTCGCCGGGCTGACACTCATTCTTGCCAAAGCCCAATTCGCACACCATCTTTTTCGCTGTGATTTTGCGCCGCTGCGTCACGGTGGAAAATCCGATGCGCTCTGTTGGGCATTTTCGCTGCGAATGAGTATAAACAAAAACGCAGCGGACAGACCCCGCAAGGGGCTGTTTGGAGGGAGGGGAAGTGAGTGGAACGCCCGGTTTACAGAAAAACCGTTCCCCGGCCTGCATGAGCGGGGAACGGCTGTTTTTGCGGGTTACATTTTGGCCGCCATGGCGACGATCTCCATCGAGCGGCGGATGAACTCGGTCATCTGCTCGGCCTCGAGCGGCTGGCGGGAGAGCTGCGCCAGATCATACAGCTGGCGGGTCAGCATCGTGCTCGTCTCGTCCTTCTCGCGCTCGCTGAGCTTCTGCACCGTCGCGCAGCGGCTGTTGAGCACGACGGAGAACCTCGCCGGCATATTGAACTCGCTGCGGCCATAGATGCGGCCCATGTCGTTGAAGCGGCGGGTCTGCTCATCCTCGATGAGCATCATCGGCACGCTCTCGTTGGCCAGCGGCTTCACCTCGACGGTCAGGTCGTCCTTGCCGGCGGCCTCGCGAACGAGCGCGGTGAGCTTCTCGTTGTCAAGCGCCGGGGCGTCGCCGCTCTCGGTCAGGCTGTCGAGCTCGGCGTCCACGCGGCAGAACTTGAACTTGCTTTCCGGGTCGGCGCTGTACTCCATGTAGGAGACGAAGTTGACATCGATCAGCTGATCGAGCACCGCGACGTCGATGCCGCGCTCGGTGAACAGCTTGATCGCCGCGTCCTGGCGCGCCGCATCGGAGGTATACACCATCTTATCGGGCAGCTTCTCGGCGTTGCGCTCCTTGTATTCGGCGAGCGTGAGGAACTTGCCGTCGGTCGTCTTGAACAGCAGGCAATCCTTCATGCGCTCGGCGAACTTCTCGTCGCGCATGACGCCGTACTTGATGAACGGATGGATGTCCGGCCAGAAGGTCTCGTAGCGCTCGCGCTCGGTCTTGAACATGCCGGTCAGCTTGTCGGCGACCTTCTTGGTGATGTGGTTGGAGATGCGGCGGACGTAGCCGTCGTTCTGCAGGAAGGAGCGGGAGACGTTGAGCGGGAAGTCCGCACAGTCGATGACGCCCTTGAGCAGCATCAGGAACTCGGGGATGACCTCCTTGATGTTGTCCGCGACGAACACCTGACCGGAGTACAGCTTGATCTGGCCCTCGATGCCGCCGAACTGCTCCTTGATCTTCGGGAAATAGAGGATGCCCTTGAGCTTGAACGGATAATCGACGTTCAGGTGAATCCAGAACAGCGGGTCCTCGAACTCGTGGAACACGCTGCGGTAGAACTCCTTGTAGTCCTCGTCGGTGCAGTCCTGCGGCGCGCGGGTGTAGAGCGGCGCGGTGTTGTTGATGGGCTTCTCCTCAGGTTTAGCTTCGTCCTTAGCCTCGCCCTCGGCGGCGTCTTTACCGTCCTCGCCGGTCACCTTGACCTCGTCCTCCTTGATCTCGGTCAGATAGATCGGCACGGCCATGAAGGAGCAATAGCGGTCGAGCACCTCGCGCACGCGCCAGAGGTTGAGGAACTCCTCCTCGGCCTCGCTGACGTGCAGGGTGATGGTAGTGCCGCGGGTCGTGCGGCTGCCCTCGGACATGGTGAACTCCATGCCGTCCTCGCTCTCCCAGCGCACGGGCGTCGCGCCCTCGCGGAAGGACAGCGTGTCGATGGTCACCTTATCGGCGATCATGAACACGGAATAGAAGCCCAGGCCGAAGTGG
>CALVTQ010000128.1 GCA_944362695.1 uncultured Clostridia bacterium | reverse complement strand
GAGGCGGCTCGCAGCGCGGGATTTGGAAGGTTCAGTCGCTACGCTCCTTCGCCTTCCAAATCGGTTTGTCACTCCCGAAAAGGCAGTATGGATGCAACTTTATTATAGTAGGGGCGAAGTCCCTTGCGGGATCAAAGGGCAGCGCCCTTTGCAGGGTTTGGGACAGAGTCCCAACGTTCCCCAAAGGCGAAGCCTTCCCCTAAAAAAGCAGTCAAGCAGCGAAGCGTCCTTGACGGGTTCAAGCCGCCAATGCTGCAATACCCAACAACCTAAAAACCACCGTTCCCCGCATGCGCTTTCAGCGTGCCGGGGGACGGTTTTTTGTTTGCCGCAAATTGAAACGTTTCCTCTCTGCCGGGAGTTGATTACGGAGCCCCTTCGGGTCTCCCGCTGCGCTTTGTTTTAGCCCGGCGCGGCTTTTTGGGCGTTGGGGCCTTTGTGCCGGGCCCCATGTGCGGCTTGGGTGGGCGGGGGTGACGGGGGTTACGAGGGTTGCCGGGTTTACAGGAGCAGCAAGCGGTATACCTGCATAATAAAAAACAAAAGCATCCGCCCCCGCAAGCGCCGCAAGACGCCCGCCGGGAAGCGGATTTTCATATCCCCAAACGCTTATGAATTACATCGACTTCTCGACATCCTGCCAGTTCGCGTTGCGCAAAATCTCGGCGTCCTCGCCCGCGAACACGCCCGCGGCCTCCTCGTCGCCGCAGAGCTGCCAGAGCATGAACGCGGTCATATAGCCGTCGGAGCGGATCTGCATCTCCTCGTGCTCCGCGCCGGACGCACGCGCGCGCACCTTCGGCTCGCCCGTCGCCTTGGCGTAGTTTTCCTCGAGCGAGAACAGCGGCGCAACGCCCGTCCACTCGGCTGCCGGGTCGGTGAGGCCCGTGTCGTCGGAATTGCCCGTGCCCGCAACCATGAACCACGGGATATCGACCTTCGCCGCGTCGTAGCCGCCCCACATCTGCGCCAGATAGCTGTGCGCCGCGCTGCCGGTGAAAAGCGCGCGGAACGCGCCGCCAACGTATTCCGTGACCGCGCGGATCGCGCCCGCGCCGCCCTGCGAGTAGCCCGCGATGCCGATGCGCGTCTCGTCGAGCTTGCCGCAGAAGACGCTGCTCTCGTCGGCGTTGAGGGCGAGCATGAAGTCGAGCGTCGCCTTCGTCGTCACGCCCGTGCCGGTCTGGCGGTCGTCGTTGCCCACGACGATGAAGCCCCACGACGCGAGGCGCGCGAAGTACGGCTCGTAGTTGAGCGCGGCCACGTTGCTCGCGTTGACGATGAACACGACCGGCCACGTCCGCGCGGCGGTCTCCATGTCCGCCGGATACCACACGCGAACGTTTTGAATCGTCTTGTCGCCATAGGAGATCACGGCATGCGATACGGCGTATGACCCGGCGCCCGTGTATTTGCCCTCGAGCGGGAGCTCCGGCTGGGGCAGCGTGTAGTAGTTCTCCGGCAGCCACGCGCGCAGACTGTCGCGGTGGTTCTTATACAGCAGCGCGCCCACGACGGCGGCGATGAGCAGAACGAGGATAAGCAGGATGATGCCCACGATTTTCAGCACCTTCTTCATATGGATTCCTTTCTTGACAAAACCGCGTTTCGCATGTACAATGCGGCATGTGGGACAACTGTTCCGTACGCGAACAGGTGTCCCAATGGCATACAGTATATGCGTGATTTGGAAAAAAGTCAACGCGCCCCGCGCTATGGGGTACAAAAGGAGGGAATCTGTTCCGCATGAAGGAAAGGCAAAGGGATTTTTTGAAGCTCTGTCTGGCCGACGCGCTGCTGCGTCTGATGCAGGAGCAGGACTTTGACGAGATCAATGTGAGCGCCGTATGCACGACGGCGGGCATCGGCAGGACGACGTTTTACCGCTATTTCGCCGGGAAGCACGCCAAGGAGGAAGTGCTGATCTTCAAGCTCCTGCACGAGTGGAAGCTCTACCGCGACAAGCATGAGGACGACGTGAAAGCCGACCACGGCTACGCCATCGCGTGCTATGTCTACGAGAACCGCAAGGTCTTCCTGCTGCTCGAGCGCCAGAGGCTGACCGGCGTGCTGATCGAGGCGTTTGAGCAGCTGATGATGCAGGGCGAGACGGTGAGCGCGGACGATTCGTATCTGACCGCGTTCTTCACATGCGGCTTCTTCGGCATCATGTACAGGTGGATTCGCCGGGGCTTTGACGAGACGCCGGAGCAGGTGCGCGCCCACATCGCCAACACGCTGATGACCGCCGCGAGCCGCGCGCAGGGGTGAATTTTACGCATAACAAAAGAGCCGATGCAATGCACCGGCCCTTTTTTTGATGTCACCACATGTTGTACGCCTGCACGGTGAGCTGCGCCTTGAACGCGTCGAGATCAAGCGGCGCGGACAGCGCGTCCTTGCTGACCGAGACGGCCACAGGCTCGCCCGCGTGGATGTCGAACCAGTTGTCCGAGAACACGCAGTCGGCCTCGCGCAGATCGAGCCACACGCTCTTGGCGAAGTGATCCGCGGTCAGCGTGATTTCGTAGCGGTCGCCCGCGTCGCGCACACCGGCGGTCACATTTGGCTGCATGAAGCCAAAGCGCTTGGGCCGCACGAACAGCAGCGTGCCGCGCGAGACGACCTCGCCGCCCTTGGCGACGCTGTATTCGAGGTAGCGCGTGCGCTTGTCCGCGTCAGTGGCGAGCAGGCCGCTCATGTCCTCGGCGTGCACGTCTGCGGCGGTGAGCTTGGCGACGGTCACGTCCTTCTCGCCGCGCGTGAGGATGTCGCCCGCCGCCGTGCGCATGCTCCAGCGCAGCGTGAGCGCCTCGTCGCGCATGGTCTCGTTGCTGACGTTGAAGACGATGTTGTGAATGTCGCTGTCGTCCACGGAGACGAGGATGGGCGCGTAGAACTTGGCGGCGACGTAGTGCAGCGGCTTCCAGCGGCCGAAGTAGTCGATCGACGACCACGAGATGACCGGGTTGCTGTCGTTGACCTGCCAGTACAGCGAGCCCATGCAGCGGCCGCGGCTGCGGCGCATGTGCTCGACGTTGGAGCGGATGGAGTCGGCCTGCACGAGCTGGGAGGAATAGATCAGCTCCTCAAACGTCTCGGGATAGCGCACCATCTGCGCGAGATAGAACATGATCTTCTCGTTGCCCTGATTGCATTTCTGGTGCGCCTCGACGACGGGGGAGGTGAGGTTGTAATCCTTCGGGTGATTGCCGATGAACGCGCGGCAGGTCTTGATGGAGGGCAGGGACTCGAAGCCGTACTCGGAGCAGAAGCGGTAGTAATACTTGCGGAAATCCTCGATGGGCTTGAGGCCGTGCCAGACCGCCCAGTAATGCATGTCGCCGCGATTGATATCGGCGGAGTGGTCAAATCCGCCGCCGGAGGACGGGGAGGACGGCCAATAGAACGTCTGCGGGGCATACTCGGCCACGATCTCGGGGATGATCTGCTCAAAGAGGATCAGATAATCGCGCTTGGCCTCCGGGTCGTCGGGCAGGTTCCAGCCCTCCCAGGCGGACTCGATCTCGTTGTTGCCGCACAGAAGGCCCAGCGAGGCGTGACCCCGCAGGCGGATGACGTTGTCGCGGACTTCGGCGCGCACGGCGGCTTCGAACTCCGGCGTCAGCAGATAGCAGCCGCAGGCGAACATGAAGTCCTGCCAGACGATCAGGCCGTGCTCGTCGCAGTAATCGTAGAACCAGTCGTCGGGGTAATAGCCGCCGCCCCAGACGCGGATGGCGTTGTAGTTGGCGGCGAGGCACTGATCGAGGAGTTTGGTCGTGCGCGCCTTGTCCACGCGGGTGACGATCTGGTCCTCGGGGATGTAATTCGCACCCATCGCGAAGATTTTGACGCCGTTGATGACGAAGCAGAAGCCCTCGCCGAACGCGTCCTTCTCGCGCGCGACGGTCAGCGTGCGCAGGCCGATGCGCTGCGTGTTCGTGTCGATGAGGTCCTCGCCCGCGAGCAGCTCGAGCGTGCATGTGTAGAGCGGCTGCTCGCCGTAGCCGCGCACCCACCACAGCTGCGGGTTCTCGATCTCGCAGGCGATTTGGCACGCGCCGCCCGCCACGGGCGCGGATGCTTCGCAGACGAGCTTTCCGTCGGGATCGGTCACGCGCAGGCGGCAGACCGTCGCGGCGAGGTTTTCCACGGAGATGACGGCGTTGAGCTCGACGTGGCCCTGCGCGTGCGTCTGGTCATAGCGGACGCTCAGGATGCGCCCGGCGTCAAAGCCCACGAGCTTCACATCGCGCCAGATGCCCATATCCGGCAGATGCGGGCCCCAGTCCCAGCCGAACATGCAGTGCGCCTTGCGGATGTGGGTAAAGCCCGCCATCGGCGCGCCGTCGCCCCAGATCGGGCGCTCGGCATGGCGTCTGGCGATGTATTTCGTCGGCGAGGCGATGCGCACCTCGAGGCGGTTTTCGCCCGCGAGGATGCCCTCGGCATCAAACTCCCAGCGCCTGTGCATGTCGTTTGTCGTGCCCAGCGTCACGCCGTTTAAGACGACCTCGGCGAGCGTGTCGATGCCCTCGAAGACGAGGAGCTGGCGCTTGCGGTCGAGGATATCCGCGCCGCAGGAAAAATCCTTGGCAAACGTGTAATCGTCGTCGCACAGCGCGGTGGAGATAACCTCGTTCTCGCGATAGAACGGATCGGGAATCGCGCCGTACTGAAGCAATGTCTTGTACATCGAGCAGGGAACGTCGCAGGCGTAGGCTTCGCCGCCCGTGGCCCTGCGCATCGTCCATCCCTGATTGAGCAGGATATTCATGCCGTTTCCTCCCGTCATCTGTGCCGCCGGATCATCGCGTGCGGCTGCGGTTTCGCTACTCTATGATACTACAAAAATCCGCAAATTTCCATGGGATATTGTACGATATCCGGCACATTTTTGGGGAATCGTAAGGCCATGCGCGCCGCCTCACGAACCGGTCTCGCGCTTCATCTGCCTGTATGCGCCGGGGGTCATGCCGGTGAGCTGGCGGAAGGCGCGGGTGAAGTAGCTGACCTCCGCAAAGCCGCAGGCCGCGCCGATGTCGCCGATCCTGCCGCCTGTCTGCGCAAGGAGCTGCGCCGCCTTGCCCACGCGGTAGCTGCGAAGGTACTGCCCGGGCGTCTGGCCGATGGCGCTGCGGAAGCAGCGCAGGCACTCGCTTTCGCTGACGTTGGCGCTCGCGGCGATTTGGGCGCAGGTGATGTCCTCGGCGTAATGCGCCTGGATGTAGGTCAGCATCTCCCGGATGCGCCGGTTGCCGCGCGCCGCACGCCGCTCCTGCGCGCCGCCGCCGGCCGGGGCCTGCGCGGCGAGAATCTGCATGAGGCGCGACAGCCCTTCGCGCACGTCGAGCGCGCCCGCGTCGCCCGAGGCGATGGCATCCCATGCGCGGCGGATGGCGTCGCCCGCATCGCCGCCCAGCACGGCGCAGGGCATCAGGGCCGCGGTGGTCACGGGCGAGACGAGCGTCTGCCAGAACACGCTGCCGGGTGCGCCGCCGACGATGCTCGCGTCAAACACCACGGACACCATGACGCCGGGGGAATCGCCGTCGGGGGTGAAGGCATGCGGGATGCCTGTGTTCACGAAAAAGGCGTCGCCCTCGCCAAGCACCGTCGCCTCGCGGCCCACGCACAGCCGCATGCGCCCGCGCGTCACGACACCGGCCTCGAGCTCCTCATGCCAGTGCAGCGCGATGGGGTCAAGCGCCACGTCCGCGCTGTAACGCGCCGCGGGGAAGCGTGCCGTGCCGTGTGCGCGCAGCTCGCGCCCGCGCTCGTCGTATCGGTCGCCGATCATATGCATGCCTCCGTTTTTGACGGTTTTGTGCTAAAATTCCGGTGGTTTCCTGCTAACGCGCAGACCTGCCGTCATGCTATCATTTTATCACAAAGAGGCGGCGGAAAACAACAAAATTTCAAGGATGAAAGGATGATTGACATGGCCGACAATGCGACATTCGCCCGGCGTCTTGCGCGCCATCATGACGAGCTGCGCTGGCTGTACATGGAGCTTTACGACAACGGCAGCATGTTCTATGAGCTGATGCAGACGCTCGAACGCTTTTACGGCGAGCGCGCGGACAGCCTCAAAAAGATCGACGATGCGCGCGAGGCGCGGCCCGACTGGTACAAGGGCAGCGATCTGACGGGCATGATGCTCTACATCGAGAACTTTGGCGGGACGATGAACGGCGTGCGCGAGAAGCTCGATTACCTGACCCGCGCGAACGTCAACTACATCCACCTGATGCCCTTCCTGGACACCACGCCGGGCAGGAGCGACGGCGGCTACGCGGTCAAGGACTTCCGCACGGTGCGGCCCGACTTGGGCACGATGGACGACCTCGAGGCGCTGACGGCGGCCTGCCACGAGCGGGACATGTGCGTGTGCATGGACTTCGTGATGAACCACACGAGCGAGGATCACGAGTGGGCGCGCCGGGCCCGTGCGGGCGAGGGCGAGTACATGAGCCGCTACTTCTTCTTTGACAATTATGACATTCCGGCGCAGTACGAGGCGACCGTGCCGCAGGTGTTCCCCACGACCGCGCCGGGCAATTTCACGTATCTGCCGGAGATCGGCCACCACGTGATGACCACGTTCTATCCGTATCAGTGGGACCTCAACTACCGCAACCCGCGCGTGTTCAACGAGATGATGGCCAACTTCCTGTATCTGGCGAACAGGGGCATCGACATCATCCGCATCGACGCCGTGCCGTATATCTGGAAGGAGCTCGGCACGAACTGCCGCAACCTGAGGCAGGTGCACACCATCGTGCGCATGATGCGCATGATCGGCGAGATCGTCTGCCCGGGCGTTTTGCTGCTGGGCGAGGTCGTCATGGAGCCCAGCAAGGTCGTGCCGTACTTCGGCACGGTCGAAAAGCCGGAATGTCACATGCTCTACAACGTCACGACGATGGCGACGACGTGGCACACGGTCGCCACGCGCGACACGACGCTGCTTCGCGAGCAGCTGGGCAAGGTCTTCGCGCTGCCGGGCGAGTATGTGTTCCTCAACTATCTGCGCTGCCACGACGACATCGGCTGGGGCCTCGATTACGAATCGCTTGCCCGCTTCGGCATCGGCGAGCGCAGCCACAAGGCGTATCTGAACGCGTACTTCCGGGGCTGGGTGCCGGGCAGCGATGCGCGCGGCGAGCTCTACAACGAGGACTTGGTGACGGGCGACGCGCGGCTGTGCGGCACGACGGCGTCGCTGTGCGGCCTCGAGGCGGCGATTGAATCGGGCGACGCGCAGAGGATCGACCGCGCGATTGATGCGGTGGTGATGCTGCATGCGTGCATGCTGACGTTCTCGGGCATCCCGGTTCTGTACAGCGGCGACGAGATCGGCCAGCTCAATGACAACGGCTACCACGGCGACCCGCTCAAGGCGGACGACTCGCGCTATCTGCATCGCGGCGCGATGAACTGGGACGACGCGGCCAAGGCGGGCGACCCGGCGACTGTGCAGGGGCGCATCTTCGCGGCGCTGGGCGCGCTGGAGGCCATTCGCGCGCGGGAGGCTGTGTTCACGTGCGCGGCGCGCGCGGAGGTCGTGGACGCGGGCGACGGCGCGGTGCTGGCGATCCGCAGGACGCTCGGCGATGCGGCGATGCTCGGCGTGTTCAATTTCAGCCCGGAGGCGCGGGCTGTGCGCGTGGACGATGCGCGCGATTACGTGGATCTGATGACGGGCGAGCGCGTGAGCGTGGCCGGGACGGAGATTTCCGGCAACGGGTTCATGTGGCTCAAGGCGAATTGACCTTCAGGGTTTGGCTCTTTCTTCATAACGGGCAGGGCGACGGCTTTCCGATGGCGGGAGGTTGGCGCTCTGCCCGTTTTTTGGGGGATAGGGGGGGGGACGACAATCCCTCAGTCAGCTTCGCTGACAACTCCCTTTACACAAGGGAGCCTTTTGGGGCTACGGGGTAAACGGACGTGAGTTCGTAACCCCAAAATGATAAGCTGCTTCAAAGCGAAAAAGTTTCAATATCTAAAGAGCTGGACTTGCCTCTCCCTCTGGGACCGGAGCCCGCCGCCGCCAGTGGCGGATGAAGGCGGGCGGAGCGTCGGGAACCTTAACGAGCGACCGCAGGGCGCGACTATAAGGTTCCCCGGAAGGAGCCCGCCGCCGCCAGTGGCGGATGA
>CALVTQ010000127.1 GCA_944362695.1 uncultured Clostridia bacterium | reverse complement strand
TCGTGCGCTTGTTGCGGATGTTCTCCACAAAGCCGCAGACCTTGATCTGCTCCGCGCCGCGGACGTCCTTTGCATACGTTCTTTCCATTGTATGTGTCCCTCCATTCGTGTACATACGTGCCGTTTCCTATTATACCTTGATTTTTCAGCAAATCAAGCCCCAATCGCATCAATCTTCATCGCTTTTCGCCGAACACGCGCGCAAACAGCTTCACCGTCCACGCCGGGCGGCTCCTGCCCTCGTCCTGCCAGCCCATCACAAGGTCGGCAAGGAAGCACAGCTCCTTGCGCCGCATCCGCCTCCACACCTCGTCATGCACAAGCGCCGCGCCGCGCACGTCCGCACGAAAGCCCAGCCGCCGCGCCGTCATCCTCGCGCGCAAGGCATGGTAGTCGCTGGTGACGACGAGCACGCGCCGCCCCTTCGCCCCGCCCAGCAGCTTCGCCGCGTTGCGCAGGTTCTCCATCGTGTCGCGCGACTTGTCCTCGCGGATGATCGCATCGTCCGGCACGCCGCGATCTTGCAGCATGCCCGCCATCACGTCCGCCTCGGCCAGCCTGTGACCCTCGAGCACGCCGCCGCACGCGACGATCTTCCCCGCAGCGCCCTCGCGGTACGCCAGCGCCGCCGCATCGACGCGCGCGGTCAGCTCCGGCTTCGGTTCGTCGCGCTCGCCAAGCTCGAGGCCGAGCAGCACAATGGCCTCATACGCCCTGCTCATATGGCCTCCAGCGCCGCGAGCAGCTCGTCCGGCGCCGCGCAGATCGTCTCCGCGCCCGCCTCACGCAGCACACTTTCGTCGCGATAGCCCCAGCTCACCGCGCACAGGTGCAGCCCGGCGTTCTTCGCCGTCGCGACGTCCACCTCGGAATCGCCGACATACGCCGTCTCCTCCGCGCGCACGCCGAGAACGCGCATCGCCTCGAGCACGCCGTCCGGCTCGGGCTTTCTGCGCCGCGACGGATCGTCGCCGATGGCCGCCGCCACGCGTCCGCCGAAGTACGTCGCGCACAGCTCCTTCACCGCAAAGTCGATCTTGTTGCTCACGACCGCGTGCTTGACGCCCTTCGCGCTCAGCGCATCCATCAGCTCGGGAATCCCGGCGTAGGGCTGCGTCCTGTCGCGGCTGTGCGCGCCGTAATACGCCACGAAGTCGTCGTACACCTTTGAAAACAGCGGGTTGCTCTCGCCGCCCGGCACGATGCGCACGATCAGCGTTCTGATGCCGTTGCCGATGGCGCGGAGGATCTCCTCGGTCGTCTTGACCGGCATATCGTTCATGGCAAGCGCTGCGTTGGCCGCCGCCGCCAGATCGCCCAGCGTGTTGAGCAGCGTGCCGTCCAAATCCCAGATCACGGCCCTGATGTTCATCGCGATTACCTCCCGAAGCGGCCTCGTATCCCGCCGCCCCGCTCTATTGTAGTCCCCCGCGCCGCTTCCGTCAATCCACGTTTTTGCGCAGACGTCGCGTTTTCGGTTGACATTCGTCCCGCCCCGCTGTATAATATTCTATGCGCATGCGCTCGTAGCTCAGTTGGATAGAGCGTCAGACTCCGACTCTGAAGGCCGCACGTTCGAATCGTGTCGGGCGCACTCGTATCGCCGCAGCTGAACAGGCTGCGGTTTTTCTTTCTCATCATATAGAATACAGCAGCCTCCCGCCGCGGCTCTTTCACCGCATGCGGGAGGCTTTTTCTTTTAATCGTCAAGCCGAATCAGCTGCACGGCCATGTACGGCCTTGCGGGCAGCTGCACGCGGAAACTGCCGGAAAACGTCCCGGCGAGCGTGCGCGTCATGTTCCATGTGTCGATCACGTACGCCTCGTATTTCGCGCCTTCATCCATGTGAAAATCGCGGAACGACGGCCGCATGAAGCCGTAATAGTGCAGATAATATCTGCCCGCATCGCGCCAATGCTCCGGTTCGGCGCAGACCTCGTCCCAACCGCAGCGCCCGCTCAGGCGCAGCCCATGGCCCGGCGTCATCTTCATGATGCCAAGCAGGAACGCGAAGCGCTTGTGGCTCTCGCCATGCAGCTCGCCGCCGTGCGACCACCAGAGCACGCCGTCGTGGTTAAGATATGTCTCGCCGTGACCCGGATAGCCGCCGCGCACGGCCGCCTCCCAGAACCGGCGCACCATCTCCTCGCCGCTGATGTTGCCCCAGCCGTGCTGGATGTCGCCCTCGTAGCAGATTTCGTCGAGCACGACGGGCTTGCGGTAGCGCTCGCGCCACTCGCTGACCATCTCGGCGGTCTTGTAGAGGTCCTGCCGCTGAATCGAGCAGTGCGTGACCCACGGGCGGCTGTGGTCGTAGAACGGCCCACAGTTATGGATCGAGCGAAGGTGATGATACGGATCGTTTTGGCAGATCGTCTCCGCGACGTGCTCCCAGTCCGCCAGCGTCTTGTGCATCAAATCGTATTCGTTGGCCAGCGACCACCAGACGTTGCGGTACGCCGCATAGCGCGCCATCATGTATTTGATGTAATGCTCGTCCTGTTCCCTCGTCATGCACGAGAAGCCCCAGCGGTCATACGGGTGAAAGAGGATGATGTCCGCCTCGATGCCCAGCGCACGAAGCTGCTCAATACAAAAGTCCAGATGCTGGAAATGCGCGGGATTGAAGCGCGTGAAGTCCCAGTCGTTGCCCTCCGCCTTGCCCGAGTATTGATAGAAATTCTCCGGCGTCAGCACGGAGGAATCCATCGGCGTGCCCTCGTAGGGATAGGAACGCGGCTCGTTCAAGTTGTAATCGTAATGCTTGGGAAACACGCAGAAGCGGATCTTGTTGAACGCGCTGTTCTTCAGCGTCTTGAGCGTCTTTTCAATCAGTTCGTCGCTCTGCCATGCCCAGACATAGCACGTCGTGCCGATTGAATAGTAGGGCGTGCCGTCGTCGTAGGCGAAGTGGTACGTGCCGGCCACGCGCACCATGCCGTGATTGCCCTC
>CALVTQ010000126.1 GCA_944362695.1 uncultured Clostridia bacterium | reverse complement strand
CCTGAAAAAAGTTTCCCTCATTTCTTCTCGCAAGGGAAAAAATGAGGGAAAAGGGCCAAAACGAAGTGGCGAAAACGCTGTAAACGCCAGTGTTTTCAAGGGGTATAGAAATTTTAACTGAGAAATTTTAATTGTAGCACAAAGGAGACGGCGCGGATACGGGCATAACATGTGCATATAAACACATAAATGATATGATCGGGCGGCGCGCGGGCATGCGCCGTGCAAAACAAAAAAAGCCGTCCGGCGGGGCGGTCGGGCGGCTTTTGCGGGGCCGTCCGGGCGGGAAACCGGGCGGCGATGGCCAGGCGCACGGGGCGATGGGGTGGTGCTCCGCACGCTGCACGGTATATCCTATGCGCCGGGGAAAGGGAATATGCACGCTGCGATAAAAAATTTGGCGATTTTTGGCGGCAAATTTTCCGGCGGACGCGGGACGGGCCTTGCGCGCATGCTGTATAATGGTAGCAAAAAATCAGGGGAGTTTTTCCGCATATGAAGGACGCACAGAAGACCATGTACGCGTGCTTTACGGCGTACATCGTGCAGGCGATTGTCAACAACTTCGCCCCGCTCCTGTTCATCACGTTCTCGGCGGGGTATGGCATCCCGCTCGAGCGCATCACGTTTCTGGTGACGTTCAACTTCGCCGTCCAGCTGGCGGTGGACACGGTGTCCTCGGGCATCGTGGCGAAGGTTGGCTACCGCGCGGCGACGGTCGCGGCGCATGTGTTCTCGGCGCTGGGGCTCGTGCTGCTGGCGGTGCTGCCGGAGATTTTGCCCAGCGCGTTCGCGGGCCTGCTGATCGCGGCGTGCGTGTATGCGGTCGGCGGCGGGCTCATCGAGGTGATCGTGAGCCCGATGATGGAGGCCTGCCCGACGGAGAATAAAGAAAAGGCGATGAGCCTGCTTCATTCGTTTTACTGCTGGGGCCACGTGGGCGTGGTGCTGCTGACGACGGCGTTCTTCTCGGTCTTCGGCGTGGAGAACTGGCGCGTGATGGCGTTTGTGTGGGCGCTCGTCCCGGCGGCGAACGGCGTGGTCTTCACGCGCGTGCCGGTCTATTCGCCGGAGGACGTGGGCGAGAGCGGGCTGGGCCTGCGCGAGCTGTTCCGCATGCCGGTGTTCTGGGCGTTCCTTGTGATGATGGTCTGCGCGGGAGCGAGCGAGCAGGCGGTCAGCCAGTGGGCGTCGGCGTTCGCGGAGCGCGGCCTGGGCGTGAGCAAGGCGGTGGGCGACCTCGCCGGGCCGATGGCGTTCGCGGTGCTGATGGGCCTCTCGCGCACGCTCTACGGCAAGTTCGGCGAGAGGATGAACCTCGATGCGTTCATGCGCGTGAGCTGCGTGCTGTGCCTGGCGGCGTATCTGCTGGCGTCGCTCTCGCCGTGGCCGGCGCTGGGGCTGGTGGGCTGCGCGCTGTGCGGCTTCTCGGTGGGCATCTTCTGGCCCAGCACATATTCCAAAGCGGCGGCGGGCATACACGGCGGCGGCACGGTGATGTTCGCGATGCTGGCGCTGGCGGGCGACCTGGGCTGCTCGGCGGGACCGACGCTCTCGGGCCTCGTGGCGGGCGCAGCGGGCGGGAACATGCACGCGGGCATGCTCGCGGCGATCGTCTTCCCGGCGGTGCTGCTGATCGCGTTGGCGGCGATGGGCAAGAAACGCGCCTGATTTGCATTTAGAGTGCGCACTTCCGAAACGGGGGTGCGCGCTTTTCTGTTTTGGCGAACGGCACGGGCGGCGGATGCGATGTACACAAAAGAAACGTGCAAAGCGACGCGGGCGGTTTTGCTTTGGCGAACGGTGCGGGCGGCGTTTGCGATGTACGCAAAAGCAATGCGCAAAGCGACGCGGGCGATTGTGCTTTGGGGGACAGCGTTTGCATTCGCGGGCGCGTCAGTGTATAATGAAGAAAAAACGACGCGGAGGCCACAAATGAAGCTCATCCATCTGTCCGACCTGCACATCGGCAAGCGGCTCGGCGAGGTGTCGCTGCTCGACGATCAGCGGTACATCCTCGAGCAAATCGCCGGGATCATCGGCGCGGAAAAGCCCGACGCCGTGCTCATCGCGGGCGACGTATACGACAAGAGCGTACCGCCCGCCGAGGCCGTGACGGTGCTCGACGATTTCCTCACGCGCATCGCCGGGCAGGGCTTCCCCGTGCTCATCACAAGCGGCAACCACGACAGCGCCGAGCGGCTTTCCTTCGGCTCGCGGCTGATGGACGCGGCGGGCGTGCGCATTTCGCCGGTATACGACGGGCAGGCGCGGCGCGTGACGCTGAGCGATGAATTCGGCGAGGTGCACATCCACATGCTGCCGTTCGTGCGGCCCATTCACGTGCGCAAGGCGTTCCCCGACGAGGCCGTCGAGGGCACCGCCGAGGCCGTCGCGATGGCGATTGCGCACATGGACATCGACCCGGGCGCGCGCAATGTGCTGATGGCGCATCAGTTCGTGGCGGGCGCGGCGACGTGCGATTCGGAGGAATTGAGCATCGGCGGGACGGACAGCGTCGGCGCAGACGCGTTCGATGCGTTTGATTACGTGGCGCTGGGGCATCTGCACGGGCCGCAGAACGTCGCCGGGCCGCGCGTGCGCTACTGCGGGACGCCGCTCAAGTACAGCTTCTCCGAAATGCACCACAAGAAGAGCGTGACCGTCGTGCACATGGGCAAAAAGGGCGATCTGCGCCTTGAGACGCTGCCGCTTGTGCCCCTGCGCGACATGCGCGAGATCCGCGGGACGTTCGCCGGGATCACGGACGCGAGCTTTGACGCGGGATGCCGGGAGGACTATCTGCGCATCGTGCTCACAGACGAACAGGACGTCCCCGAGGCGGCGGGGCGGCTGCGCGCGGCGTACCCGAATATGTTGGAACTCAGATACGACAACGCGCGCACGCGGTCGGGCGGGAAGCTCGGCGCGGCGGAGCGCGTGGCCAGCCGGACGCCGCTTGAGCTGTTCGGCGAGCTATACGAGCGGCAGAACAATGCGCCGATGAGCGAGGCGCAGGCGGCATATATGCGGGAGATCATCGACGGCACGGCGCGGGAGGGCGAGGCATGAGACCGCTTACATTGACGATTGCGGGCTTCGGCCCGTACGCGGGCGAGCAGACGCTCGATATGACGCAGCTCGGCGACGGCGGGCTGTACCTGATCACCGGCGACACGGGCGCGGGCAAGACGAGCATATTCGACGCGCTGGTCTTCGCGCTCTACGGCAGGGCGAGCAGCAGCGCGCGCGAGGCGAAGATGCTGCGCAGCAAATACGCCGCCGACGACGCGCCGACGTACGTGCAGCTTCGCTTCCGCGCGGGCGACGGCAAGGTCTACGCGATCAGGCGCGAGCCGGCCTACATGAAGAAAAAGAAGCGCGGCGAGGGCTACACGGCCTTTGCGGGCAGCGTGGAGATGACATGCGAGGGCGACAGCCGCGTATGGACGAAGGCGGGCGACGTGGACGAGGCTGTGCGCGGGGCCGTCGGGCTGGAATACGATCAGTTTTTGCAGGTGTCCATGATCGCGCAGGGCGAGTTCCGGCGGCTGCTTCAGGCCGACACGAGGACGCGCAAGGAGATTTTGCAGAACATCCTCGGCACGCAGCTCTACGCGCGGATTCAGCAGAGGCTCAAGGACGACCTGCGCGAGCTGAACCGCGAGCGGGAGGACGCTGTGCGGGCCGTGCGCATGCATGCGCAGAGAATCGCGTGCGCGGCGGACAGTGCGCATGCCGGGCGCGCGGCCGATGCGCGGGAAAACGGCGGCGAGCCGGATGCGCTGCTCGCTTTGCTTAGCGAGATCATCGACGCGGACGCGCGGGAAAGCGAGCGGCTCGGCGCGCAGCTCGCGGACATCCGCGCGCAGATCGAGCGGACGAATCAGCAGCTCGGCGCGGCGCAGGCATATGCGCGGACGAAGCGCGATTTGGCGGCGCAGGAGGCGCGCGAGGGCGAGCAAACGAAGGCGCTGCAATCGGCGGGCGAGACGCTGAAGGCCGCCGACGGCAAAAAGCCCGAGGCCGACAGGATGCGCGATGCGCACGCGGCGCTGTCGGCGCGGATGGGCGAGTATGACGAGCTCGAGCGGCGCGAGGCGGCGAGGAAGCGGCTGGCGGGCGAGCTCGATGCGCTGATCCGCGAGAGCCAAAAGGCGGCGGCGCAGGCCGATGATCTGGAAAAGAAGACCGAGCGGGCGCGCGGGGAGCGGCAGGCGCTCGCGGGCGTGCCGGCGCAGATGGAGGGATGCGAAGACAAGCGCGGCAAGCTGGCGGCGGATATGGCGGACGTGACGCAGCTGATGGCGCAGATTGAGGCGTTCGGCGCGCAGAAGGACAAGCTGACGCGGCTGCAAAGCGCGTTTGAGCGGGCGCAGGGCGAATACGAGGCGGCGGACGGCGCGCATCAGCGGATGAACGCGGCGTTCCTGCGCGAGCAGGCGGGCATCATGGCGCGCGGCCTGACGGACGGGACGCCCTGCCCCGTGTGCGGCTCGACCCACCACCCGAACCCGGCGAAGGCCGCACAGAGCGCGCCGGGCGAGGCCGACGTGAACCGCGCGAAGAAGAAGGCTGACGACGCGATGGCCGCGCGCGACCGGGCGAGTGCGCTGGCGGTGGAGCAGAACGGCGTCGTCATGCAGCAGCGCAAGGGGCTCGCCGAGGCGATGACGCGCCTTTTGGGCAAGCCGGTCGCGCTCGACGCGGCGACGGACGCATGCCGCGCACGGCTTGACGCGATGGGCGAAACAAAGGCGGCGCTCGACGCGCAGATGGCGCAGCTCACCGCGCAGGAGAAGCGGCGGCAGCAGATTGAGCGCGAGCTTCCGGGCATGGAGGACGCGCTGCGGCAGAGCCGCGAGCGCGCGCAGCGGGCCGGGCAGGCGATTGCGGGCAGGCAGGCCGAGCTGGCCGCGGCGGATCAGGACATCGCCGAGCGCCGCGCGAAGCTGGAATACCCCAGCAGGGATGCGGCGAACACGCAGCTCAAGACGCTGGACGGGCAGCGGCGGCGGATCGAGAGCGAGATCACGGCGGCGCAGGATGCGTACACCGACGCGGAAAAGGCATTGACGGCCACGCGCGGGCGGATCGAATCGCTGCGCGCGAGCCTCGCCGGGCAGACCGCGCTCGACGCGGACGCGCTCGAGCAGGCGCTCGCACAGATGAACGGGCGGCGGGCGCGGATCGAGCAGGCGCAGGAGGACACCGGCGCGAGAATCCGCGACAACACCGCCGCGCGACGCGGCATCGCGCAGCAGGCGGACAGGCTCGCCGCGACGGACGCGCGATACGCCGTCGTCAAGCCGCTGTGCGACACGGCGAACGGCAGCCTGACCGGAAAGGACTCGATGGATCTTGAAACCTACGTGCTCTCGTTCTACTTCGAGCGGATCATCGAGCGGGCGAACGTGCGCCTGAGCGCGATGAGCGGCGGGCAATACGACCTGGTGCGCCGCGAGAGCGCGGACGACCAGAGGCGCAGCTTCGGCCTGGATCTTGACATCGTCGATCACCTGAACGGCACGACGAGGAGCGTCAACACGCTCTCGGGCGGCGAGGCGTTCCTCGCGTCGCTGTCGCTGGCGCTGGGGCTGTCCGACGAGGTCGTCAGCACGACGGGCATACGGCTTGACACGCTGTTCGTGGACGAGGGCTTCGGGTCGCTTGACAGCGAGGCGCTTGACAAGGCCTACCGCACGCTCGCGGGGCTGGGCGGCGGCAGCAGGCTCGTGGGCATCATCAGCCACGTGGCCGAGCTCAAGGAGCGCATCGACCGGCAGATACAGGTGACCAAGACGAGGGAAGGCAGCGCGGCGCGGGTCGTGCGGATGGACTGATCAGGGCCTGAAGACGGAAAAATGAAGGAAACTCACCCTTTCGATGCTTGTCGGGAGGGTGGTTTTTTTGCGCATGGCGGGGTGCGCGGCGTAAGCGGAAAAAAGCACGCCCTGCGGACGCACGACACAGCGCAAAAGCGCAACCAGTTAGCTTATTCATCGGGTGACAATAAAGAATATTACACAAAAAAACGGGAACAAAAGCGCGCCGCCGGGCGGAAACTCCCGCAAAAATGCAGGAATTGGCGGATGCATCCTGCATAAGCGGGGCGATGGCGCGGGCGGCGGGGGAGAAACGGGAGAGTTGTGTACATAAGGTGCCAAAGATGGGCGACAATAGCCCGAAAAGGGGCGAGATTGACAGAAAATCGTTTTTTGAATAGAATAATGATACTGCGGGGTGGCATGGGGCAGCCCGGCAAAACAGGCAACGACGACCTGCCAAAGGAGGAAACCCAAATGAAAAAGACGATTGGCATGCTGCTGGCGGCGATCCTGATGATGGGCGCTGTGGCGGCGGCCGAGCCGGTGACCTACGAGGCCACGGGCAGCGGCTACGGCGGAGCGATGAAGATCAGCGTGACCATCGACGAGGGCAAGATCACGGACGTCGTGCTCGGCGAGAACAACGAGACGAACGTGGTCATCGACCGCGCGTTCCCGGTGATCCGCGAGCGCATCCTCGAGGCGCAGACGCCCGTTGTGGACAGCGTGAGCGCGGCGACGTTCTCGTCCTACGGCGTGAAGAAGGCCGTGGCCGATGCGATGGCGCAGGCGGGCATGGAGGCCCCGGAGATCACGTTCGCCACGGCGGGCGAGGAGAAGCCGGCCACCGAGCGCGCGGCGGAGAGCTGCGACATCGTGGTCGTGGGCGGCGGCCCGTCCGGTCTGGCGGCGGCCATCAGCGCCAAGCAGGTCAAGGCCGATGCGAACGTCATCCTCGTGGAGAAGCTGGACATCCTCAGCGGCAACGGCAAGTTTGACATGAACTTCTACGACCTGATCAACAGCGAGGCGCAGAAGGCCGCGGGCAACGAGCGCTACACGGTCAACGCGGTGGAGAACTTCATCGAGGACATGGCCGACTGCGGCGAGACCCCGGAGCGCATCCGCGCCTGGGCCGAGACGGAGAACGTGCTGGATGCCTGGCTGCGCGATATGGGCGTGGAGCTCAACAACAATTACAGCAGCACCAACCACATGGCCGAGCTTGAGCAGTACGCCGGCGAGGTCATCCAGGCGGGCATGGAGAACACCGTGCATGCGCTGGGCGTGGACGTGCGCACCGGCACGCGCGGCGTCGATCTGGTGATGGCGGACGGCGTGTGCACCGGCGTGGTCGTCACCAACAACGACAACGAGACCTACACGATCAATGCCAAGTACGTCATCGTCGCCACGGGCGGCTTCTGCTCCAACAAGGAGCTGCTGGCCGAGTACGCGCCGGGCTACGAGGGGCTCAATACCTCCAACCAGATGGGCACGACGGGCGACTTCGTCAAGGTATTTGAGAAGTACGGCTTCAAGATGGAGAACATGGACAAGATCCGCGTGTTCCCGAACATCATCGTGCCGCGCCGCGACCTGACCGGCGGCGCCGACGTGAACATTCTGGCCAACAAGGACGGCGTGCTGCTGCCCAACAAGGCGGAGCTCGAGCGCGCGACCATGATCAAGGAGCAGCCCAGCGGCGCGGCCTACTACATCACCGACAAGGCGGGCTACGACTCCTTCTACCGCATCCGCAAGCACGTGGACCACGGCTACTATGCGCAGAGCGACACCATCGAGGGCCTGGCCGAGGCGCTGGGCATCGACCCGGCGGGTCTGGCGGCGTCGGTTGAGCAGTACAACGCCGATGCCGAGGCGGGCGCGGAGAACGCGGCGATTGGCGCCGTGCCCAAGCGCAAGCTGGAAGGCCCATTCTACGGCGTGCGCGTGGAGCCGGCGAACCACATGACCAAGGGCGGCGTCGCGACCAACGAGCACGCGCAGGTGCTGACCGAGGCGGGAGAGGTTGTGCCGGGGCTGTACGCGTCCGGCGAGGTCACCTGGCAGTCGGGCGGCTACTCCGAGAGCGTGTCCTTCGGCAAGATCGCGGGCGAGCACGCGGCGAGCAATCTGTAAAAACGGCGTACGCCCTGCGGATGGATGCAAGGCGTCGATATTCAAGGTTACAGGGAACGCATTCCACCGGGGTGCGTTCCCTTTTTGCATGCGCGGCGGGCGAGGCGCGATAAAAATATGCAAAATAAAAAGAAGCCCGGACGTCTGCCGGACTTGGGATGCGCAAAGGTCACTCGCTGCGAACATTCCTGCGATAGGCCGTGGGCAGCTCGCCGGTGACGTCGCGGAAGGCCTGGGTGAACTTGCCCTGCGTGCCGTAGCCCACGCGGGCGGCGATGCGGGCGATGCTCTCGTCGGTCTCGCGCAGGAGGCGCATGGACTCGCGGATGCGGTATTCCTTCATATACGCGGCGATGGGCTGGCCGTAGACGGCCTTGAAGGCGGCCTTGAGCGCGGATGTGTTGATGAGATAGCGGCGGGAGAGCTCCTCGATGGTGTAGCGCACGTCAAGATGCGCCGTGAGATCGGCGTGTATGCGGCGGATGAGCTCGGTCTGTCCGCTGTGCACGGGGACGGCCTGCGGTTCGGGCGCGCGCATGTCAAAGAGCATGAGCAGCGCCTCCTGCGCCTTGAGGAGCATCAGCCCCGGACGGCGGGCGGGCGCGGCGGACAGGACGGGCGCAAAGAGCGCGTCCATCGAGGGCGAGGCGGGCAGAACGAGCGGCGCGCCGGTGCACAGGCGCTCATACAGGCGGGCGGCGTCAAACCCGGCGAGGGCGAGGGCGACGGGGCGCTGCTTTTCGAGCATGGCGAGGTCGGCGGTGAGCATGAAGCCCTCGGCGTAGCCGAGCGGAAAGACCATCGTGGAATCGGCGCAGCAGACGGCGGCATGGACGGTCGCCTCGCCGGGGCCGAGATAGACGGCCTCGCCGCCGCGCATGTTCCAGCCGATGCGCCCCGTGCGGCAATAGAACAGCTCGAGCACGCGGGGCGCGGGGGCATGCGAGAAGGCGGCCTCCTGACCGGCGAAGGCGCAAAGCGACGCCTCGATGCCGGGGAAGGGCGCGTAGATCTCGATGCGGCCGCGGCCCGACACCTTGGCGCGCAGGGCATGCACGGACGCGCCGCGCGGGTCGGTCTTGCTGTGGGCGGCGCGAAGCTGGCCCTCGCCGATGCCCTCGAGGGTGCGCTCGATGCGCGCGATATCCTCGCGGGTCATGGCGTGTCCTCCCCGTGCGCGGCGAAATCGGGACAGGCGATGTCCATCAGGCGCTCGACGGCGCGGTGGAGGGCCTGGGCCTTGTCGCCTTCGCTGGCCTTGTAGTAGACCTCCTTGCCCTCGCGCCGGCTGACGACGAGGCCCGCGCCGCGAAGCTGGCGCAGATGATGGGAGACGGCGGGGCTGGACATGCCGACCATGGCGGAGATGTTGATGACGCACTCCTCGCAGTGGCACAGCAGCCAGAAGATGCGGATGCGGCTGCCGTCGCCCATGAGCTTGAAGATGTCGGCGACGGTCGTGAAATTATCGGCGGACGGCATGTGGGACAGCTCGTGCTCGAGCGTCTGGCCGTGGTCGTGGGGCAGGGTGATGGTCATGATGCGCCTCCTTGGTCACTTGGTCGGGGCGTCGTGGGTGTAGGTCAGGATGCGGACGTCCGGGCCAACCTCGCGCGCGACGAGCTCCTGCATCTTTTTGGCGAACGGGCAGGCATAGCCGATGGGCGTGCCCTTTGTGATGCAGGAGGCGAAGGCGATGGTGTCCGCGCCCATGCTCTTGAGCAGACGCGCGCGCAGCACGGCCCGCTTGCCGGGGCAGCCGCCGCAGTTGGTAAAGCCCATGAGCTGCACATCCTCCTCGCCCGCGAACGCACCCTCGCGATTGCGGATGGTCATGAAATCCCGCGCGCCGGGACAGAAGTCCTCGGTCTGCATGCAGCGAATGACGCCGACTTTCATGTTGATGCCTCCTGTGCAATGTCGCCCGGAGCATGCGCGCCAGGTGTTAAAATTATTTTAACAGGATATTGACAGAAACACAAGAGGGTGATATCATCTGAATGATGTAAAAATAAAAATTACACCATTGGAGGCAGAGCCATGACGTTTTATGAGAACCTCGTCACGCAGACGCAGATGAATTACTCGCGCTACTACGGCGTATACGCATCCGGCGGCGCGCCGTATGAGATGACAAAGCGCCCTCCGCTGCCGTATGAGCAGCAGATTGAGCGGCTCGTGCGCGAGATCGAGGAGGCGGAATGCGTCGTGGTGGGCGGCGCGTCGGGCCTCTCCGCGTCGGGCGGCGGCGATTTTTACTATGCGGACAACGCGAGCTACCGCAAGTATTTCGGCAAGTACGCGGAGAAATACGGCTTTAACGGCGCGTTCGCGGGCATGATGCACAAGTGGCAGACGCGCGAGGAATACTGGGGGTATCTGGCGACGTTCCTGCACACGACGCTCAACGCGGAGGTCAGAAAGCCCTACCGCGACCTCGACGCGCTGCTGGGAGGCAAGGACTTCTTCATCCTGACGACGAATCAGGACACGCAGTTCGTCAAGCTCTACGACGAGAGCAGGGTTGCGGAGATTCAGGGCGACCACAGGTTCTTTCAGTGCGCGAATTGCTGCACGGACGACACGTGGGACGCCGTGAAGCCGGTTGACGACATGTTCGAGGCGATGGGCGACAGCCTCGCAATCCCCAAGGGGATGATTCCCAAGTGCCCGCACTGCGGCGGGGAGGCGTTCCCGTGGGTGCGCGGCTACGGCAACTTCCTGACGGGCGAGAAATACGAGGCCGAGTATCAGAAGGTGAGCGATTATATTCTGAAAAACAAGGATCGCAGGATGCTGTTCATCGAGCTGGGCGTGGGCCGGATGACGCCGATGTTCATTCAGGAGCCGTTCTGGAACCTGACGCTGGCGCTCGGCGATGCGCGGTATGTCGCGGTGAACGATAAATATGCGTTTTTGCCCAAGCAGATCGAGGGTCGGGGCATGGCGATCAAGGCGGATATTGCCAAGACGCTGGAGGATGCGCGCCGTTATAAGGAAGAACAGCTTTCACAGGCGCGAAGCGAAGAGGGGTTGGGGAGCAGCGCCCGGCGCAAGCCATATCATTGCAAAAATCCCTGCTGAAATGTCCGAACGGGCAGCCGCGAAATGGCCGCAGCGCAGGCGCGGGCGAAGAGCGGGACGGGTACGGAGGCAAACGCCCCGATGCGCGACAAATCAATAAACCGCGTTCCCCGGATGCACGCCATGTGTCCGGGGGACGTTTTGTATATCGCAAATCGAGGCATTTCCGCTCCGGTTGGAGCTGGTCAAAGCGCCCCTTCGGGCCTTTGCGACCGGCTCACGACAGAGGGAAAAGGCGGCGGGAAGGCGTGCAATAAAAAGAGGAACGGCCGTCAAGCCGTTCCTGCGATGGGGATATCATGGGGTGAGGACGATGTCCTCGCCGGTACCGGCGGCGATGCTCCTGCGGCGCATGGGGCGCAGAATCAGATTGTCCGTGCTCTCGGGCAGGTCAAAGCGCAGGCCGACGCAGTAGCGGCCATCGGAATTGACGCCAAAGCTCCAGTCCACCGCGCGGTATTGCGTGCCGCCGGCGATGAGCACATAGCCGTCGATCAGCTCGCCGAGCGCCGGGGAATCGAGATACTCGCCGGCCAACCACGCCTCGGCCCAACCGGGCGCGTCGAAGACGACCTCGCCGGAGATGTCGATGTCGGAGATGCAGAGCGTGGCCTCGGCGGTGTAGGCATCGGTCGCGACACAGCCGGTGCGCGTGTCGCGCGTGCCGCCGATGGGGACGGTGAAGGGCACGTCGATGCGGCCGGTCTCGGGGCTGACGCTCGTCCAGTAGGTGTTCGTGCCGTCCTGCGCGCTGACGAGGCCGCCGGCGGAGAGGGTCAGCGCGATTTCGATCTCGTCGCCGTCGGGCGTGAAGCCGTCCGGCAGCGTGACCTCCTGATAGCCCGCGAGGGTCGTCTCGTCGAGCCAGATCTCGCCGCTGCCCCAGATCATGAGCTGCTCGCCGTCCAGATTCGCGCCGTCGCCGATGGCCATGCGCTCCTCGGCGATGTAGCCCACGGGATGGGCGCTGAAGAAGGCCTCAAAGCGCGTGCGGCGCGCGTCCTCGCCCTCGTAGCTGCCCGCGTATGTGCCGGGGTTGACGATGAGCCAATCGCTGACGCCTGCGGGCATGCCCTCGCCCTCGATCCACGCGAGGGGGCGGTCGGTTTTGAGGGTATAGGAATAGTAGAGACGCCGGCCGTCGCAATACGCCTGATCGAGCGTGAGGTCGAAGCGGCGTCCGCTCATGCTGGCCAAAATGGCATCGGGGACGGCGCTGCCTTCCGCATCGAACTCGGGCATGTACACGGTCTGGGTCGTGCCGACGGAAGCGGCTGTCCGGTCGAGCCTGCCCAGGCGGGCGAAGCTCGAGGGGCTTTCCTCATCGGCGAGGCGGCCGAAGATGCCGAGCGTCGCGGCGAGCGCCGTGCCGCCGAGGATGAGCGTGAGCACGACGGCGAAGACGAGCGCGGCGGGGAGCTTGCGCCGGGCGGCGGGCGATTCCCCGGCGACGGCCTGCATCACGGCGCGGCGGCGGGCATCGGGAAATTCGGCGGCGGAGAGGCCGGTCTTGAGCGCGGCGCGGAGCTTGTTGTCATCCATCGAAACCCCTCCTTTCCAGTTCGCGCCGAAGAAGCTGCTGGGCCCTGTCCATCCGGCGATAGACGCTGGACGGCGAGAGATGCAGCGCAGCGGCGATGTCCGCGACGGGCATGTCCTGATAGTAGTGAAGGAGAATGACCTCCCTGAACTTGCGCGGGAGGGAGAACACGGCGGCGCAGAGCATGCGGGCGCCGGCGTGAGCATCGGGCGCGGCGAGGGGCAGCGCATCGACGGGCGTGCGCCTGTCCTCAAAGCGGAACCACCGGGCGCGCTGCTGGTCGCGGCAGAGGTTGATGGCGATGCGCGTGAGCCACGCCCTGGTGCTCTGCTCGCGCTCGCCCCGGAATTTCGCCCTGCCCATGAACGCGCGGATGAACGTCTCCTGCACGACATCCTGCGCCAGATGCGCGTCGCCCAGCAGCGCTGTGCATGTGCCAACGAGCATGGGACCATATTGCTCCATCCAAGAGGCGAGCTCGGCCTCGTCAGACTGCCCCGCCGGGCGTTGATCCAACACGTCTGCACCCCCCCTTTCATCATATAAGACGGAAAAAAGACGGAATTTTCGCGCGTTTGCAAAAAATTTTTTTCGGGCGAAGGATACGGCGATTTGGCGCGGAATACTTTGGGAAGAAAAGGCGGCGGGAAACCGTCATATACGCGGAAGAAAAACGCAAAGGAGGAAACGGCGATGAAGAGGATGACAGCGATTTTGCTGACGGCGATTGCGCTGATGATGTATGCGGCCATGGCGCAGGCGGCGGTGCTCGGCGGCGAGGCGGACGTGTTCGGCCTGGCCGACGAAGGGACGAGGATCGGGCTGACGGACCACCTGTCTGCGGGGGCGAGCTACGTGGAGATCGGGCGGTTTGTGACGCAGGCGGGGTCGGCATTTGACACATACTACGTGACGAGCGCGCCGGTCGAGTGGATCTGGATACAATACACGGGCAGCGACGGGAGCGTTCGGCGCGGCTACATCGTGGGCAATCCGGAGGTCATCGTCAGCGTGAACGCGGACGGATACGAGGAATACAACGGATACGACGAGGGGTTCGTGCTCTGCGAGTCGCTGACGATGCGCGAGGAGCCGATGAACTCGTCGAAGTCCGTGCGCAGGCTGCGCTACGGCGAGAGCTGCACGGTTCTCGAGGAGAGCGGCGTGTGGTACAGGGTCGCCTGCCAGCAGAGCGACGGGACGGAGATTCAGGGCTGGGTGCGCGGCGAGTACGTGCTCAGGAATCCGCGCTACTACACGGCCAGCGGCTCGACGGCGGTCTACGCGATGCCGGTGAACGGCGCCAAGCGCGTCGGCCTGATCAGCGGGGGCAAGGAATACCCGATCATCGGGGAATACGGCGGATACTGGGTCATCAGCCTGCGCGGGGCGTGCGGGTTCGTGAAAAAGTGAGGATGCAAAGGGCGCGGCGGCTGCGGCTGCCGCGTTTTTATATGCGCATGAAAAAGGACGCCGGGCAATCGCCGGGCGTCCCGTGTTTTGGTTGGATCAGCAGCCGGTCATGATGCGCAGAATCTCGTGATCGGTCTCCTTCATGCCGTCCTTGCCGAGCCGCCCGACATTGGCGATGGTGTTCTCCACGCCCTTGGTCACGATGCCCTCGCCGGAGCGGAACTCGCGGCAGGAGAGCGCCATGTGATAGCCCAGCAGCGCCGCATCGACCGCGCACGCGATTTTCGCCGCGCAGGACGGCTTCGCGCCGTCGCAGATCGTGCCGGAGAGGATGGCCAGAGAATTGACGATGGTGTGGTTGATGACGTCGAGGCTGCCGCCGCGCAGGAACGCGATGCCCGCGCCCGCCGCGCAGCCCGCGCTGATCGCGCCGCAATACGCCGACAGGCAGCCGATGGGCCCCTTCTCGCGGATGGCGATGAGGTTGGCGAACGCCAGCGCGCGCAGCAGCTCCTCATGCGTGGCGTGAATCGCCTCGGCGAAGACGGCGACCGGCACGCAGACGGTGATGCCCTGATTGCCGGAGCCGGAATTGATGATGACCGGCATCTCGCAGCCGCTCATGCGCGCGTCGCTGCCCGCGGCGGCCATGGCCTTGGCGCGGATATACGGGTCGTTGGGGTCGTTATGGGCGAGGATCGTGCAGCCGACGGCCGCGCCCCACATGCCGCGGACGCCTTCCTCGGCGATGGCCATGTTGCACTCGAGCTGGCGTTCGAGCGATTCGCGCACGTCGGCGAGGTCGCAGGTCTTGGCGAAATCGAATATGCCCTCGACGGTGAGCATCGCCTCGTCGCGGTCGACGCCGTCGCCGTCGCCGCCGTCGCGGCCGTCCTCGAGCGGGGCGTCATGGAGCGTCTCGCCGTCGCGCTCGACGTGCACGACGTTGGTATGGCGGTCGGCGATGCGGGCGCTCGCCTCATGGCCGTCCGCGCGGACGGTGACGAGGATGTCAAACAGGCGGGCATCGGGCTTGATGCCCACGATGATGGAGCCGCGCGCAGCATAGGCGGCGATTTGCCCGATCTGCTCGGGCGTCACGTCCGCGATGACCTGCAATTCGCGCGTCTCGTCGCCCGCGACGATGCCCGCAGCGCAGGCCGCGTCGATGCCCTTCAGACCGCCCGTGTTGGGGACGGTCACGGACTTGGCGTTCTTGATGATGTTGCCGCTGACGAGCACGCGCACATCGTCGGGCATGCGGCCTAGCGCGGCGCGCGCGACGGCGGCGGCATAGGCGATGGCGATCGGCTCTGTGCAGCCCATCGCCGGGCGAAGATGGCGGCGCAGCACGCGGGCATACGCGGCGTATCGGGGATCGTTATGCATCATGGGCGTATTCCTCCCTCGTTGGAGCTCACAGGCGGCAGGCAGAGTGCTTCATCACCATCAGTATAGCATAAAGAAGCTGTCCAGTAAAGTTATATATAAATAAAATGGTGTTAAAAAACCGTCGGAATGTGCGTCAGATCAGCTTATCGCGAATCCACGTCTCCCAGACATCGGGGCAGACGCCGACGGTCGCGCGCCGTCCGCTGCGCACGATGGGCAGGCGGATGAGCTGGGGCTTTTCGCACAGGCCGGCGAGGATGGTCTCGCGGCTCTGGGTATAGGCGAGCACGGACTCGCGCCACGCCTTGCTGTCCTTATCGCAGAGGGCGTCAAGGCCGACGGCGGCGGCGACGGTCTCCAGTTCGCGCCTGCCGATGCCGAATTTGAGCACGTCCACGCGCTGATACGGCACGCGGCGCTCCTTGAAAAAGCGTTCGGCCTTCTGGGTATCGAAGCCCTTGCCGCAGTAGATTTGCAGGCCCATATGATTTCCTCCTGTACAGCGGACGCGAAATTTCGTATAATATAGCATCATGATACATGCTTGCGGGCGATCCGTCAAGCGGGGGAGGCACTATGCGGGGAAGAATTGCGCTCGTGACGGGCGCGTCGGGCGGCATCGGCGAGGCATGCGCGCGGGCGCTGGCGGCGCAGGGATACACGGTTCTGCTGCATGCGAACGCGGGCATTGCGCGCGTGCGGGCGCTGGAGGCGGAGCTGAGAGCGCAGGGGCAGGACGCGCACGCCGTGCAATGCGACGTGAGCGACAGCGCGGACGTGACGCGCATGTGCGGCGAGATCCTGTCGCTTTATCACAGGGTGGACGCGCTTGTGCTCTGCGCGGGCGTATCGCACACGGGCCTGCTGTGCGACATGACGGACGGGGAATGGGCGCGCGTGATGGGGGTCAACGTATCGGGCGCGTTCTACGTGATCCGGGCGCTCGCGCCGGGCATGGTCTCGCGGCGGTCGGGGTCGATCGTGACGATATCGAGCATGTGGGGGCGGTCGGGGGCGTCGTGCGAGGCGGCGTACTCGGCGAGCAAGGCGGCGCTCATCGGGCTGACGCAGGCGCTGGCGAAGGAGCTCGGGCCGAGCGGCGTGCGGGTGAACTGCATCGCGCCGGGCGTCATTGACACGCGGATGATGGACGAGCACAGCGACGAGACGAAGGCGATTTTGGCCGACGAGACGCCGCTTGGCAGGCTGGGCAGGCCGGAGGATGTCGCGGGAGCGGCGGCGTTCCTGGTCAGCGATGCGGCGGGATTCATCACCGGGCAGGTCATCGGCGTGGACGGAGGATATCTGTAAATGGGCGGCGGGTCCGCCCCCGGAGGCCTTCGGAAAAAGCGGATTGCAGATGATATGAAAATAATGAATTGAGCACAGAAAAAGACCGTCGGTCATGGGAAACCGGCGGTCGTTCTTTTTGCGGAATCACGGGGCGTCGGGGGTGCGGCTGTCGGGGGTGAGCGCCTGATCGCCGACGGCATAGCCCTCGCCCTCGACGGTCAGCTCGAGCACGGCGGCGGGGAGGGTCTGCTGTGTGGCGACATCGACCATGGCGATGGCGATGATCGGGTTCTTCGCGCCGGGAAGCGGGGTCTGGCCGCTCCAGACGAGCGTCTCGCCGTCGCCCGCAGCGCTCGCGCCGACGGAGGCATACGAGCCGGTCATGGCGTCCCACTTGAGGAAGACGCCGGTCGACGAGCCGAGCGTGTACATGACGTCCACCGGCATGCCCTGCGCGTCGGTCAGGGAGAGCGTGAGCATCAGGCCCGTGGACGTGATGTCCTGCGGGGTATAGCGGCGCATGGTCAGCAGCTCGAGCGTGTAGCCGCCGGGGAGCGGGCAGCGCAGCGTGCGCAGCGTCTCCTCCTCGCGCACGAGGTCCAGCGCGCCGGGCATGTAGCTCACGAGCATGGAGCCGTAGCCGCCGTTCTGATAAAAATCGCCCATCTGCGCGTCGTGCCAGGCGGCGCGTTCATCCTCGGAGAGCAGGCCGCGCGCGACGATCAGGTCCTCGAGGTCGAACAGGAACGCCTCGAACGTGTCCTCGAGCGTGATGAGGTCGTCGATGCTGAGCATCGGGTCGCCCTCCCCGGCCAGCGCGGCGCAGGGGATCAGCAGCGCGAGCAGCAGCGCGCAGAGGATACGCTTCAATGTGTTCTCTCCCTTCGGTGACGTTTGCACGGTTTATTTAGTGAAATAGATGATGTCGCTGACGTTGCGCTCGCGCGAGCCGCTGAGCCGGTTGAGGCGCTCGCCGTTGAAGACGAGCGTCGCGCTGCCGCCGCCGTCCAGGTTATAGGCGATCTGGCAGCCTTCCTCGACAAAGACCTGCGCCAGCTCCGGCATGGTCATACCCTTATCGCTCCAGTCCTTGCGGCGGCCGTCGGCGACGATGACGACATAATGCGTGCCGTCGACCCAGCCGATGGCGGTGCGCGGCTCGCGCTGCACGGCCTTGGTGGAGATGAAATACTTCTTGGGCAGCTCCTTGACCGCGCCGTCCATCACCAGCAGCGGGCCGAACGAGAAGGACTGCACCGCGCCGTCGACCAGAAGCTGCTCGCCGCCGCCAGGCGTATACGTGCCGATGGGCAGGGGGACGAAGCTGCCGTCCTTCATGACGAGCATCTGGTCGCGCGTGGTGTCCTTATCGCGATAGAGCACGCCGTTGCGGATGATCAGGCCGATGCTGTCCTTGAAGTTATAATAATCGCCGTTGATGGCGAGCATCGCGTCATGGCGCTCGGCGATGGCGCTCGTCGCCTCGACCTCTTTCTTGGTGTATTCCTCCGCGGCGAACGCCGTTTGCAGCTGCTCGGGCGAGGCGGTCTCCACATGCGCCACGAAGAAGCGCAGGTCGGTGCTCTTGAACGCCCAATGCCACTGGTCGATGTGGATTTTGATCGTCTCATCCTCGTAATCGTAGGTGTTCTCGATCTCCTTGCTCAGCGGATCGGCGGCGAGGCCGGTGGCGGCAAACGCGGCCAGCAGCACGGCCAGCAGCACGGCGAACAGACGTTTTGACATATCGTCTACATCCTTTCTTGTTTATCAGATGGGGTTGGCCATGAACATGAGCACGTCGGACACGGAGCGCTCCTTGCCGCCGGAGGGCATGTTGATGACCTCGCCCAGGAAATAGAGCGTCGTGGAGCCGCCGCCGTCGAGGTTGAACGCGAAATCGACGCCCTCCTCGAGGAACAGCTGCTGGAGCTGGGGCATGGACGCGCCCTTCGAATAGCCGTCGCGGCGGCCGTCGACGACGATGATGATGTAGTGCAGCGGGCCCTTCTGGCCGATGGCCGTGCGGGGCTCATAGTAGCCGTCCTCGCAGCTGATGAAGAAGCTGCCGGGCAGCTCGGCGGCCTCGCCATTCTCCACGAGCACGGGGCCGAACTCGAACGTCTGCCACGTGTTCTCCTGCTCGAGCTTATTGGCGACGAGGCCCTGCTTGCCGGAGCGGTCGGTGAGCGCGGAGAGGTTGCCGTCCTTGTCCACGACGAGCAGATGGCGGCGCTTGATATTCTGCTTGCGCAGCACCTCGCCGTTGCGGATGATGACGCCGTCGCGGTGATAGCGGCAGAAGTCGGCGTTGATGGCGATCACGGGCGCATGGCGCGCGGCGATATCGCTCGTGGCCTCGTAGATGCCGCTGCGGAAATCGTCGCCGGCGAAGGCAGTGCGAAGCTGGCTGACGTCTGTGAGCTTGATGTCGCAGACGAAATAGGTCATATCGTCCTTTGTCTTTTGTTCGATGGTGACGGAGAGCTTATCGGTCTGGTAGACGAGCTCGCCGGGTTCGTAATGCTTGAACTGGGATTCGGGCTCGGGGGTATACTGCGGGATGGGGGTCATCTGGGCGACGGCCTGCGCCTCGGCCTCGGGGTTGAACTGCGCGGCCTCATACAGCGCGGAATCGGGCGCGGGCGTATCGCCGGGGAGCGTCTTGATGGTCTCCTCATTGCGCCTGGCGGCCCAATCGGAGAAGCGCTCCTGCACGGTCGGCACTTCTGAAAGCGGCGCGCTGCCGTTGCACAGCGAGAGCAGCATCAGCGCGCAGACGACGCCCCAGAGCATGCGCTCGAGCGGCACATGGGTGCGGGGCACATCGAAATAGCGCTTTCTGAACCGCCCGGCATGCTCGATGCGGGTTTCCTGCGGCGGCTCCACGTCATAGCGGCGGGGAGGCGTGCGCCGGAACTCGTCCACCGGCGCAGGCTTTCTTGGCATAGTCGGCGTCTCTCCTTACAAGAAATATACGGTTCTATTATACGTCTTCTGTCGGGGGATGTCAAATCGGGAGGGGCGGGATTTTTGGGGGACGGCGGATTCGCACTGCGCAGAGGGCTTGCCCCGCTCACCGAAAAAATGCAGGAGAACACAAACGCCGCGGCGTGCGCCGTAGCCCCCGACACGCGACCAGGCCGAAAGGGGCGCCCGGAGATAACGCCGCGACGTGCGCAAAGGCCTGGCCGGGCTAAAGCAAAAAAGCATCGGGAGACCCGAAGGGGCTCCGTGACCTGCTCCCGCCAGAGGGAGAAAAGCCGCGATACCCTAACCACGTTCCCCGCATGCGCGCCGGTGAACGCTTTGCGAATATAGAATAGGAAGCGCTGGGATTGGAGGCGCATTTGCGGCCGTTTGCCGAAACGGAACAGCCTTTTGCCCAAACGGCAGGATGACAAAAAAGACGGTTGACAGGCGGGCGGTTTTCGCGTATCATAGCATTAAAGTTAAACGATGGTTTAATTGTTCAATCATCAAGCGACATACAGAGAGGAGCATTCTCATGAAGAAGACCTACAAGATCGAAGTGGACTGCGCGAACTGCGCGAACCTGATGGAAGACGCCGCCCGCAAGACCGCCGGTGTGGCGAGCGCGACGGTGAACTTCATGACCCAGAAGATGATCGTGGAGTTCGAGGAGGGCAAGACCCCGGCGGACGTGATGGGCGACGTGCTCAAGAACTGCAAGAAGGTCGAGCCCGATTGTGAAATCTTCCTCTAAGATCGGGTAACGCTCAACACAATCCGATATATACAACGCCCGGTGCGCTGCCGGAGACGCCGGAAGGCGAGCGGGCGCGCCGGGTGAAGCTTTTACAAAAAAGAGAGAGAAGCCCGCGCAAGGCGGGGAGGAAAGGAGAACGGACGATGCAGGAGACGATTGTGGGCGTGCTGCTCGTTACGGTGGCGCTGCTGGCGGTGGTGCTGCAGATCATCGGCAGGAAGCCGGGCAGCGGCATGACGAAGAAGCAGAAGGTCATGCTCTGGCGTATTCTGGCGGCGACGGTGCTGCTGCTGGCGCTGCAAATGCTGGGCAGGGAGGCGTTTGACGCGATGGGCCCGGCGGGCCGGTTCGTGCGGCTGGCGCTGTATCTGGTCGATTACGCGATCATCGGCTACGACATTCTGCGCAAGGCGTATAAGGGCATCCGCAACGGCCAGGTGTTCGACGAGAACTTCCTGATGGCGGTCGCGACGCTGGGCGCGCTGGCGCTGGCGGTGTATGAGAACGGCGATTACCTCGAGGCCATCGCGGTCATGCTGTTTTATCAGGTCGGCGAGTGGTTCCAGAGCTACGCCGTGGGCAAGAGCCGCCGCAACATCAGCGAGCTGATGGACATCCGCCCGGACTACGCGAATGTCGAAACCGACGGCAAGCTCGAGAAGGTCGATCCCGACGAGGTCGAGGTCGGCACGATCATCACCGTGCAGCCGGGCGAGAAGGTCCCGATCGACGGCGTGGTGATCGAGGGCCGCTCCACGCTGAACACCGCCGCGCTGACGGGCGAGTCGCTGCCGCGCGAGGTCGCCGAGGGCGAGGAGATCGTCAGCGGCTGCATCAACATGACCGGTCTGCTGAGGATCAGGACGACGAAGGAATTCGGCGAATCGACGGTTTCCAAGATCCTCGACCTCGTGGAGAACGCCTCCTCGCGTAAGTCGAGGTCCGAGGACTTCATCTCCCGGTTCGCCAAGATCTATACGCCCGCCGTGTGCTATGCCGCGCTGGCGCTGGCGATCATCCCGCCGGTCGTGCTGCTGGTGATGGGCAAGGGCGCGGGCTGGTCGACGTGGATCTACCGCGCGCTGACGTTCCTCGTCGCTTCGTGCCCGTGCGCGCTGGTGATCTCGATCCCGCTGAGCTTCTTCGCGGGCATCGGCGGCGCGAGCAAGGCCGGCGTGCTGGTCAAGGGCAGCAATTACTTAGAGACGCTGAGCCAGACGAAGATCGTCGTGTTCGATAAGACGGGCACGCTGACGCAGGGCGTGTTCGAGGTGACGGGCATCCACCATAATGAGCTGAGCAATGAGGCGCTGCTCGAGTTCGCGGCGCTGGCAGAGAGCGCCAGCTCGCACCCGATCAGCAAGAGCTTGCAGAAGGCGTACGGTAAGGAGATCGACAGGAGCCGCGTGAGCGATATCACCGAGATTTCGGGCAATGGCGTGACCGCGACGGTCGACGGCAAGAAGGTCGCCGCGGGCAACGATAAGCTGATGAAGACGCTGGGCGTGAATTTCGCGCCGTGCCATAGCGTGGGCACGATCATCCACGTCGCCATTGACGGCAAGTACGCCGGCCATATCGTGATCTCCGATGTCGTGAAGCCGCGCGCGAAGGACGCGATTGCGGCGCTGAAGGGCGCGGGCGTCCGCAGGGCGGTCATGCTCACGGGCGACGCGAAGAAGGTGGCCGATCAGGTCGCGGGCGAGCTGGGCATCGATGAGGTGAGGGCCGAGCTGCTGCCGGGCGATAAGGTCGATCAGGTGGAGAAGCTCATCAGCTCCAAGGGCGAGAAGGAGAAGCTCGCGTTCGTGGGCGACGGCATCAATGACGCGCCGGTGCTGCGCAGGGCCGATATCGGCATCGCGATGGGCGCGATGGGCAGCGACGCCGCGATTGAGGCCGCCGACGTGGTGCTGATGGACGATGACCCGATGCAGATCGCGAAGGCGATTAAGATCTCGAGGAAGTGCCTCGGTATTGTGTATCAGAATATCGTGGTCGCCATCGGCATTAAGCTCGTGTGCCTGCTGCTGGTGGCCGTGGGCTGCGCGAGCATGTGGCTGGCCGTGTTCGCCGATGTCGGCGTCATGATCCTCGCCGTGCTCAATGCGATTCGTGCATTGTTTGTGAAGAACCTCTAAGCCCCGAATACAGGCGCGAAGCGAACATGGGGTCCAGGGGCAATGTCCCTGGTGGGGTCAAGGGGCAAAGCCCCTTGCGGGTCTGGGCAGAGCCCAGATGAAAACGGCACAGAGTTTCGCTGATGCAGAAACCCTTTGCCGCGACGCCCGACCAAGCAGCCGCGAAATGGTCGCAGCGAAGCTGCGAGCTAAGAGCGGCGGGTTCAAACCGTAAACGCCCCGACGCACGTACCCCCGCACCCCCTCTCACAACCCCACAGGGCGACGGCCACCCCCAAAATCCCCCGCCGCCCCGTATCCCTCACCCCGAAAGGAGGCCCGAACGCCATGTGCGATCACCGCGTCGCCGATGACCTCGCGCAGCTCTGCCGCGCCATGAGCGACCCCACGCGCGTGAAGATCATGCTCGAGATCAGCCGCGGCGAGATGTCCGTCGGCGATGTCGCGAGGGCCGTCGGTGCGAGCGATTCCGTCACGTCCCATCACCTGCGCGTGCTGCGAAACTGCGCGCTCGTCGCCAGACGCCGCGCCGGGAAGACCGTCTATTACAGGCTCGACGACGAACACGTGCATCAGATGATCGCCGCAGGGCTCGCGCATGTGACCGAACCCAGACATGAACATTGACCCGCGCGGGAGGCGTTTTGCTTCCCGCGTTTTTTGTATGACCGCTTGACAGGCCGCCCGCCCTGCGCTATACTGTATTTAACAAAACGGTTAAATATCCGGCGCGCCCGCCGTTCAGGCCGGTTGGGCGCATATGCCTGACCGATATTTAACCGAATTGTTAAACGTTAGGAGGTGCGTTGATGGCGATGCAAAGCACGCTGCGCGCGGTCGCCGACCCGATACGGCGCGAGATTCTGACGATGCTCAAGGGCGGCAGGATGGCGGCGGGCGAGATTGCGGCGCATTTTGACGTGAGCGGCGCGGCGGTGTCGCGGCATCTGTCGGTGCTCAGGGAGGCCGATCTGGTGCGCGATAAGCGCGAGGGACAGTTCATCTATTACGAGCTGAACACGTCGGTGCTGGAGGAAATTCTTGTGTTTTTGACGGGACTGAAAGGAGAGTAAGCGATGCTCAAAAGGAATATGCGGACGGCGCTGGTGACGTCCGTGCTGACGCTGCTGCCGGCGGCGGCGGGGCTGATTCTGTGGGACAAATTGCCGGAGCGGATGGCGACGCACTGGAATTTCGCGGGCGAGGCGGACGGGTATTCGTCGCGCACGTTCGCGGTGGTGGGGATACCGCTCATTCTGCTGGCGCTGCAATGGCTGTGCCTGGTGCTCACGTCGCTGGATAAGAAAAATCAGGAGCAGAGCGGCAAGGTCACGGGCATGGTGATGTGGATCATCCCGATTGTGGCGGTGGTCGTGATGGGGCTGATGTACGCGGTGAATCTGGGGATCGGCGTGAGAATCGAGCGGGTCATGTATGCGATTGTGGGCGTGATGTTCGCGGTGATCGGCAATTATCTGCCCAAGTGCAAGCCGAACCGCACGATCGGCATCCGCGTGCCGTGGACGCTTGCGAGCGAGGAGGTCTGGGTCAGGACGCATCGCTTCGCCGGGCCGATTTGGGTGATCTGCGGCGCGGCGGTCGCGCTGTGCGCGGTGATGCCGGGCGGCGGCGTGACGGCGGTTATGGTGACTGCGATGCTTGCGGCGATGGCGGTTGTGCCGGTGGTGTATGCCTGGCGGATCAGTAAGAAATGATGGTGGTGAGGCGCGAAGCGAACTGGGGTCAAGGGGATCATCCCCTTGCGGGGTCGTGGGGCAGAGCCCCGCGCGGGTCTGGGCGGCGCCCAGCGTAACCCCTAATCCATAAAAATGTAGTCCCGGAACAGGCGTGCCTGCACGCCTATGATCGGGACGGGTTCAGAGTGCAAAAGCATCGACGACCGAAAACAAAAACGCTGCGACGTGCGACGGGGTTGGGTTGATGCGAAAACTATGGCGCGCGATGTGTACCACAAATAAAACAAAGCCCGCACGGCCAAAGTCAAGCTGCGCGGGCTTCCTCTATTTCACCAATACAATCAAAATCCCCCAAAGTCAAACCTTATCCTCCATCGACTTGAACTTCCGGAGTATCCCGCCGACGACGAGAATCGCCAGCACGAACGTGAGCGCGTCGGCGATGGGCTGGGCGATCTGGATGCCCGTGAGCCCCATCACGCGCGGCAGAATCAGCAGCGCCGGGATGAGGAAGATGCCCTGACGCGCAATGGAGATGATCGTCGCGCGCACGCCGTAGCCGATGGACTGCGTGAACATGTTGCTCATGGTGATGAACGCCCAGAGTGGCAGGGTGAGCAGCTGGGCGCGCAGGGCAAACGTGCCGATCTGGATGACCAGCGGGTCGTCGCGGCGGAAGACCGTGATGATCTGGCTGGACAGGAGCAGCGAGATGACCGCCAGCACGAGCAGGATGCCCGTCGTCACTTTGACGCAGAACCAGAACGCCTCGCGCACGCGCGAATACTTGCCCGCGCCGTAGCTGAAGCCGCACACCGGCTGGAAGCCCTGACCAAAGCCGATGACCGACGAGTTGATGAACATCGAAAAGCGCGTGACGATGGACATCGCCGCGATGGCCGCGTCTCCGTGGACGCCCGCCGCGGTGTTGAGCAGAATCGTCGAAATGCTCGCGATGCCCTGCCTGCCCAGCGACGGGAAGCCGTTGTAGAGCATGCGGCCATAGGAGGCCAGCGTCGGGCGGAAGTGGCGGATCGAGATGGAAATCGCGTCGGGGCGGGTGTTACTCATGATCAGCAGGATCGTGAAGCTGACGAACTGCGAAATTGCCGTCGCCAGCGCCGCGCCCGCCGTGCCCATGTTAAAGCCGAAGATCAGGATCGGGTCGAGGATCATGTTGAGCACGCCGCCCGAGCCGATGCCGATCATGCCGTACATCGCAAGGCCCTCGAAGCGCAGAAGGTTGTTCATGGCAAACGAGCTCATCATGAACGGCGCGGCGAAGAAGATATAGCGCGCGTAGTCCATCGCGTAGGGCGCAATCGTCTCCGTAGCGCCGAGGAACATGACGATGCTCTCGATGTGCGTGATGCCGAAAATCGCGATGACGATGCCGGTCAGAAACGCGGTGAAGAACGCCTGCGATGCGAAGCGGTTCGCGCGCGCATCGTCGCCCGCGCCGAGGGCCTGCGAGACGTTCGTGCCGCAGCCCATGCCGATCATGAACGCCACGGCCTGAATCAGCGCCATCGCCGAGAAGATGACGCCGACCGCGCCGGACGCCGACGTGCCGATCTGGCTGACGAAGAACGTGTCGGCCATGTTGTAGATGGCCGTGATGAGCATGGAGATGATCGTCGGGACGGCGAGATGCGGGATGACGCGCGAGACGGGCTCGTTGAGCATCATGTGTGTGCGCTGGGATGCGGTCATGGATTTCATGGTGTGCCTCTTTCTGTCGTGTGGGTGTCAGAGCATATAGCCGATGGCCGAGAGCGCGAAGCTGATGGCCAGCGCGGCGAGGACGTCGGTGGGGTAGTGCTGCCCGGCGAGCACGCGCAGGCTTGCGATGACGGCGCACAGGGCGAGCATCACGGCGGCGACGGGGACGCTTGGAAAGGCGTAAATCGCGGCGCAGGCGATGGCGGCGGCGCTGGCTGTGTGGCGCGAGGGCATGCTCTTGCCCTTGCCGGGCTTATAGCTGCCCACGGGCTTTTCATCAAAACGGTCGTAGGGGCGCTGCCTGCCGATGATGGGCCGCATGATCGTGACGATGATAAAGCACGCCGCCGGGATGAGGATGGCGCGGACGATGCGCATGTCCCGGTTGAGCGCGAGGACGATGAGCCCCGCGATGTAGGCCGCGGCGACGATGAGGGTCGGCAGGTGCAGGAGCTTTTCACCGCCGGGGAGCTTTGAGACGGCGGCGCGTGTCGCCTGCGTCATGCGCGCGTATTGCTGCTTGGTCATGTTGCCTCCTGCGGCGCTTGACCGGACGGGCCGCGCCGCGTATAATGAGTAGTCGAAGTGAAGCCGGGAGGTTTGACGATGGAGAAGAAGTTTGACGAGACCGCGTTCAGGGCGGCGATTTTCGATATGGACGGCACGCTGCTGGACAGCATGGGCAGCTGGCGCGCGCTCAACGCCGCGTTCGTCAGGAGCCGGGGCATCGAGCCGACAGCGCAGCAGGCCCGCGACATGGAGAGCATGTCCGGCATGATGGTCGTGCATTATTTTAAGGATCAGTTCGGCATCGACTGCACGTTTGACGAGCTGTGTGACCGCGCGTGCGAGGCGATGGAGCCGGTGTACGGCGCGGGCGTGCCGCTCAAGCCGGGCGCGTATGGGTATCTGCGGCGGCTCGGCGAGCGTGGGGTGGTGCGCGTTCTGGCGACGGCGACGCCCGCGAGGCTGGCGCTCATCGGGCTGAACAGAGCCGGGCTGACGGGCCAGCTCGACTACATTTACAGCACCGATATGATCGGGCTTTCCAAGAGCGAGCCGGCGTTTTTTGACGCGCTGTGCAGCCAGATCGGCGTGGCGAAGGAGAAGTGCGTGATGTTCGAGGACGCCGTGTATGCCATGCGCGGCGCGCGCGAGGCCGGGCTGATGGGCGTCGTCGGGATCACCGACGAGACCAACCGGACGGATCGAGCGGAGATTTATGCGGTGTGCGATAAGGTGATTGACAGTTATGACGAGCTGAAGTAAAGCTGCTTCAGACAGGCGCGAAGCGAACATGGGGTCAAGGGGCGAAGTCCCTTGCGAGGTCAAGGAGCAGAGCTCCTTGTGGGTCTGGGCAGAGCCCAGTGTAACCCTTTGTTCAACAAGCCCCTGTTCCAATTATTGACCAAGTAGCCGCGAAATGTCCGTGACTTCAGGCACGGACTAAGAAGCGGCGGGGGTAGAGAGCAAACGCTGCGAGTTTTTGGATGATG
>CALVTQ010000125.1 GCA_944362695.1 uncultured Clostridia bacterium | reverse complement strand
GGAAAGGCGAGGTAAGAGCTCACCCGCGGCCTGGCGACTCGTCCGCGATGTAAACCCCACTCGGAGCAAGAAACGAAAGAGCATTTGAGACGGCCCGTCAAGCTCTCAGGATTTCGCTTGAACCCGCCGGTAACGACGGGTCTAGATAGATGACCGCCTTCAACAGAACTCGGCTTACAGGCAACGCTCACAGACATTTTCGCCATCACAGCCGCATCCGTTTCGGGTGCGGTTTTTCTTATGAAAAACAAGGCTCCCTTCGGACAATTTGTGCTCGTCCGTCGGGAGTTTCTTCATATTTATATGTTTGCTGTGCGTGCCGATGTGGTCGCTGCCCCGCGCCGTTCTTCATGCGCATTTTACTTTAACTTAATAAATCGTTGAAGCGCTCTCTTCCGCAATCACCCATCGCGCACCCCATCGCATGCCCCGCTGCGGTGCCGTCTTCGTGCAGATATGCTTTCATGAACCGATACGACGCACAAATATTCCTCAGCATTGGTGCAATCCTTAGCTAATCCATTTGTCCCGACCATCGTCACAGCCTTGAAGTCAACACCGCCTTCCAATGAGGCCGCCATTTGATGCACACGCGCACTTCCTCTGAGCAAAAAGATAAGGCATCCGGCGCTTTGTATTCATTCTTTGCACGCCGTATGCCTTACCAGAATTTTACATTGATTTAACACAGCTCATTTTGAGCCTGTATAGTGGTGGAACAGAATCAGGTCACCCGTTTCCACGCGAACGCTCGCCTCGTCGGCCGTAACGACGTTGCTGATGCCCAGCGGATAGTCGCTGGCGAGCGTGCCGTTTGTGAGCGGATAGAAGAATCCCTCGATCGTCACGCCGCTTGCCGCGCCCAACGGCAGCAGCGAAACCGTGTCGCCTTTCGCCCCGCTGATGCGCGCCTCACCGTCCACGCGCGTGATACGCACCTTCTCGTCGAGGATCTCCGTCTTCACGCCCTTTCGGCTCGCGCGCACGAGAAGCATCAGGTTCGCGAGCGCGTGGTCGAGCCGCCCGCCGAGCGCGCCGAGCAGCGTGATCTGCGTTGCGCCCTTGCCGATGGCCATATCCAGCGCGTCCACGCCGTCCGTGTCATCCTTGATCGGATTGAGCCTGTGCTCCGCCAGCCTGCCCTCGAATCTGGCGAGCACGTCCGGCGCGACGGAGTCCATATCCCCCACCAGCAGATCGGGCATGAGCCCCGTGCCGTCAAACGCCGCAAGCCCGCTGTCCGCCGCGACGGTCATATCAGCCTCGCGCATACAGCTTTCAAGCAGCGCACGGCCCGGCGCATCGCCGCCCAGCACGATCACAGCCCGCATGCCCTCGCCTCCCTGCATACCGCGTCCGCAACGGATTGCGGATCTTCCGCGCCGAAGAATCCCGTGCCCATGACCAGCATCTGCGCGCCCGCCTCGAGGACCTCGCCCGCATTGCCGGTTTTCACGCCGCCGTCCACCTCGACGATGACCGGCTTGCCGAGCTTTTCGATCATCTGGCGCAGCACGGGCAGTTTGTCCATGCAGTCCTGTCTTAGGCCCTGCCCGCCGAATCCCGGCTCCACCAGCATCACCAGCACCATATCGCACAGCGGCAGAAGATGTTCAATCGCCTCGGGCGATGTCGCGGGCTTGATGGCGATGCCCGCGCCGATGCCGTGCGCCTTGATCGCCTTAATCACCTTCTCGGGGTCGTCCTTCGCCTCCGCGTGGACACAGATCAGGTCCGCACCCGCCTTGGCGTAAATGTCAATGAAATCCATAGGATGCTCGAGCATCAGGTGAACATCGAGGAAAAGGTCCGTCTTCTTGCGGATAGCGGCCAGGAACGACGGCCCGAAGCTGATATTCGGCACAAAGTGGCCGTCCATGTGGTCGCAGTGAATCCACTGCACGCCCACGCGCTTCGCCATCTCGATCTCCTCGCCCAGGCGCATCAGATCTGCCCCGAGCACAGAGGCGGACACCGGCATATCCGGCTGCTTAATCTCGTTCATTGATAACGTCCTTTCCATTTTTCCTTGCCCTCGGCGAGCATCATGCGATATCTCTCCCAACGCTCCGGGCTGAGACGGCCTTCCTCCACCGCCGCGCGCACAGCGCAGCCGGGTTCCCTGTCGTGCAGGCACGGCTGAAAACGGCACCCCTGCGCCAACTCGTTGTATTCGGGGTACATCTGCGCAAAATCCTGCGGGTCGATGTTCTCCTCCAACTCAAGCAGGCTGAATCCCGGCGTGTCCAGCACAAACATGCCGCCCAGCGCCATCATCTCCGCGCGACGCGTCGTGTGCCTGCCGCGCTCTGTCTTTCGGCTCAGTCCGCCGGTCTCAAGGTTCAGGTTGAACAGCGCATTGAGCAGCGAGCTCTTGCCCACGGCGGATTGCCCCGCCAGGCACGTCACCTTGCCGAGCATGGCCTCGCGCAGCGCCTCGATGCCTTCGCCCGTCGCCGCGCTGGCCGAGAACACATGCAGCGCCGTGCCAGCGTATTCCCGCCGGATCATCTCGGCGAGCTCCGTGCCCAGATCGATCTTGTTGACGCAGATCGCCGGCGTCATGCCGCCATTGTTCGCGCGCAGAATCAGCTTGTCAAGAAGCATCAGGTCAGGCTGCGGTACGCTCGCCATCACGAGCATCAGCATATCCACGTTCGCCACGCTCGGCCTGATCATCATGCTCTTTCTGGGCAGGATCTCCTCAATCCAGCCGTCGTCCTCCCCCTGTCCGGGCGAAAACCGCACGCGGTCGCCGACCATCGGCGTCATTTTCTGATGCCGCAGCTTCTTCTGCGCGCGCGTCGTGTATTCCTGCCCGTCCTCGTCGGCGAGCACGGTGTAAAAGCTGCCGATTCCCCGCAAAATGCTTCCTGTCATGTTATCCCTCATTGCAGGACAGCCGTCGCTTCATATTTGAAGCTGCCGTCCAGATAAAGCCGCCACGTCTTGACGCCGCTCTGCTCGCTGCGCAGCTCGACGCTGATGTCCGTGCTGCCCGGCTCGGTGAGCGTCGCCTCGTACATATCGGATTCCTTGCCGTCCTCGCCGACCAGCGTCACGCGCACGGTGATGCCTTCCTGGGGCACCTCGACCGTCACCTGCACCGGCGCTGTGTATTTGCGCCTATCGTAGCGGCCCACGATCATGGTCACCTCGCTGCCCGGCAGAACCTCGGTGAACTTCGCGGGCGTCTGCTCGAGCACGATGCCGTCCTGCCGCGCGGTCGTGACGGTCTGATACGTCGTCTCCCCGACCGTCAGGCCCACGGACACCGCGCGCTCACGCGCCCCTTCCTCGCGCTGACCGCTGAGTTCCGGCACGATCACGCGCCCGCCGGATACGCTCAGGCTGATCTCGCTGCCAAGCTGCGCGTTCGTTCCGGCCTCGGGCGACTGCGCGACGACCTGTCCGCGAAGCAGCTCGCTGGGCACAACCGTCACATCGCCGACGACAAAGCCCTGCTGCGCGATCGCCGTCATGGCATCCGTCTGCGCAAGGCCCGTGTATCGCTGCACGAGCGCCATGCCGCTGCCCTGCGAGATCACGACCTTGACGGTCGATCCCCTGCGCACAGAGCTCTCAGCCGCCGGTTCCTGTCCGCAGACGTATCCCTCCGGCTCGGCGCTGTATGCGTATTCCGTCTGCATGACAAGCTCGGAGCTGGTGAGCAGCCGCTCCGCCGTTGCCGCGTCCATATCGGTCAGATACGGCATGCGCACATACAGGAACATCGAGCTGTACAGCCGTACGCACGCCACGCCGATGAGCCCCACCACCGTCAGCACGACGAACAGCGTCAGCATCCATCCCAGCAGCGAACGCCGCCGCTGTTCACGCGTTCTCTTCTGCGGACGCGGCCTGTCCTCGGCTGCGCGGTGCTGCTGCATGAACCCGCCGTCCGGGTGGCGCAGCGCACGCCGCAGGTCGCGGATCATCGCCTCCGCGTTCTGGTATCGGTCCTCCGGCCTCTTTTCAAGCGCTTTCGCGACGATCATCGCGATAGCCGGACAAACCTGTGCCTCCTCCTCAATGGGCTTGGGCGGCTCCATCAGGTGCATCATCGCCACGGAGACCGCCGTCTCGCCGTCAAACGGCACGTGGCCGCTGAGCATTTCGTAGAGAATGACGCCCACGGAGTACAGATCGGACGCCGCGGTCGCCTTCATGCCCTTGGCCTGCTCCGGCGAAAAGTAGTGCACGCTGCCCATCACGTTGCCGTCGGACGTCAGCGTCTTGGTGTCGGCCATGCCCGCAATGCCGAAATCGCCGACCTTGACCTGCCCAGCCTGCGTGATCATGATGTTCTGGGGCTTGACGTCCCTGTGCACGATGCCGCGCTGGTGGGCGTGCGAGAGCGCCGCGAGGATCTGCAATGCATAGCGCACCGCGTCCTCCTGTCTGAGCTTGCCCGCGTCGTGTATGATTTCCTTGAGCGTCTTGCCGTCGACGTATTCAAGCGCAATGTAATTGACGCCGCCGACCACGCCGCTGTCGATCATGTTGACGACGTTCGGGTGGCTGAGCTTGTGGCAGACCTCCGCCTCGCGCTTAAACCGCTCCTTGTATTCGGGATCGTTTTCGTATTCCTCTCGCAGGACCTTGAGCGCAACCGCCTGCTTTGTCTTGAGATCGAAGGCGTGGTAGACGATGGCCATGCCACCGCGCCCGACGATGTCCTCAACCCGGAACCGACGGCTGACGATCTTGCCAATCAGTCTCGATTCCACGGCTGTGCCTCCTCATCCTTATACAGAATCAGCGTAATGTTGTCGCGTCCGCCCGCGCGCAGGGCGAGCTTGAGCAGCGTGTCCGCCGCCTTGTCGATGCTGCCCCGGCTGAGCACGCGCTCGATCTCCGCGTCCTCGACCATGCCGCTCAGGCCGTCGCTGCAAAGCAGCCAGATGTCGCCAGGCTGCGTGTCCGTCGCCAGAATATCCGGCTCGCAGTCGCCCGCAGTGCCGAGCGCGCGCGTGATGATGTTGCGCCTGGGGTGAACGCGCGCCTCCTCAGGCGTGATCAGGCCGTTTCGCACGAACTCCGCCACAAGCGAGTGATCCTCGGTAATCTGCTCGAGCACGCCATCCCGCATGCGGTAGATGCGGCTGTCGCCCACGTGCGCGATGTACATGTAGCCCTTGCGCTTCCACATCAACGAGAGCGTCGTGCCCATGCCCGCGCAGGCGGGATTCCTGTTGGCATGCTCGATCATGGCCTCGTGCGCCCTGCGGACCGTGTCGCGCATAAGCGCAATGCCCGGCTCGCTGTTCGCCTTCGCCATCTTCTGCACGGCGTCGATGGCCATCATGCTCGCCACCTCGCCTGCCTGATGACCGCCCATGCCGTCCGCCACGGCGAACACCGCCAGCTTTTCGTCAAACCATGCGGCATCCTCGTTCTGTTTGCGCACCTTGCCCACATGCGTTCTCAGCGTCGCAGCCACGTTACCGCTCCCTCCTGCCGTCTTCTCGCGCGTTTAATCCCGCGCTTCTTCGCCGGCCTTGCCGTTGTCCCTGATGTATCGCCTGCGCAGCTGACCGCAGGCGCCCTCGATGTCGTCGCCCATCTCGCGGCGGCGCGTCACCGATATGTTCTTCTGTTCCAGCACCTTTTTGAACGCGTCCACCTCGCGCTCGCTGACGCCCGTCAGTCCACGCTCCGGCACGCTGTTGAGCGGGATCAGGTTCACATGGCACTGCATGCCGCGCAGCCTGCCCGCGAGCTTGGCCGCCTGCTCCGGCGACGCGTTCACACCGTGCACCAGCGCGTATTCAAAGATCACGCGCCGTCCCGTCTTTTCAATATAGTTCCTGCACGCGTCCAGCACCTCGTCAAAGTTGTACGCGTTGGCGACGGGCATGAGCTTCCTGCGCACCTCGTCGTCCGGCGCATGCAGCGACAGCGACAGCGTGACCGGCAGGTCTTCTTCCGCAAATTTCCGCATCTGCGGCACGAGTCCGCAGGTCGACAGCGACACGCTTCTCATGCCGATGCACAGCCCGCCTTCAAGCCGCAGAATCCGCAGGAATTTCACTACATTGTCGTAATTGTCAAATGGTTCGCCGCTGCCCATGAGCACGATGTTGCCGACCTTCTGCCCCTCGCCCTGCGCATGCAGGATACCGTTGGCGCATACGATCTGGCCCAGCATCTCCGCCGGGGTCAGGCTCCGCGCGCAGCCGTCCAGCGTCGACGCGCAGAACGCGCAGCCCATGCGGCACCCGACCTGCGTGGACAGACAGAGCGTGTTGCCGTATTTATATCGCATCAGCACGCCCTCGATCACATGCCCATCGTGCAGCTTGTAGAGCAGCTTGATCGTGCCGTCAAGCTTGCTCTGCACGGTCGAGAGCACGCTCACCGGGTTGTCCATGCACGTCTTCGCAAGCGTCTGGCGCAGCGCCTTGGGCAGGTTCGTCATGCCGTCAAACGGCACGCCCGCGTGCAGCCACGAAAACACCTGCTTTGCCCGGAACGCAGGCTGTCCGATCTCCTTGAAATACGCCGCGAGCTCCTTGGGCGTCATGCCCAGCAGCTGCGTCTTCATCGTATCGCTCATGCCCTCACCCTGCGCATCTTGCAGACATAGAAGCCGTCGGTTCCGTCGCGGTACGGCAGCATCTGGATGCCGCAATCGCCCTCGTGTGCGGCCAGCGCCTCGGGCAGTTCGTCGCCGAGCTTCACGACTTCGTATTCGCCGTGACGCTCGAGGAACGCGCGAATCTGCATCTCGTTTTCTGCGGGCAGCACGGAGCACGTCGAATACACCAACGTTCCGCCCACCTTGACCATCGGCGCGATGGCGTCAAGGATTTCCGCCTGTGTGCGGCAGAGGCTCATCACGCCCTCGCGGGTCACGCGGTATTTGACGTCCGGCTTCTCCAGCATCACGCCCGTGCCGGAGCAGGGCGCGTCGATCAGCGCGGCATCCAGCGTCATCGCCATATCAGGGCGCTCCACCGCCGCATCCTTAACCGCCGGGCGCACATTTTCCAGCTTCAGCCTGTTCGCCGTCCCGCGAATCAGCTCCACACGGTGCGCGTGCGTGTCCCATGCGTAGACGCGGCCTGTGTCGTTCATCATCTCGCTGAGCACAGCCGTCTTGCCGCCCGGCGCGGCGCAGGCATCGAGCACGGTCTGTCCCGGCTTGGCCCCGACAGCGCGCGCCGCGATCACGGAGCTCTCACCCTGAATCGTGAACAGGCCGTTCTGGAACGCGCGCATGCGGGTCAGATCGCCTGCATGCATGATCTTGTACGTTCCGGGCACAATGCCGGGCGCGAACTCCATCTCCTCGTCGGCGAGCAGGCTGCGCAGACGTGCGTCGTCGCAGCGCAGATTGTTCACGCGGATCGTCACCGCGCGGTCCTTCGGGCGGTAGCGCAGAATCTCGAGCGCGCCGTGCTCGCCGTATGCTTCGATGAGCATTTCGGCCAGCTCGCCCGGCACGCTGAACATGATGGACAGGTACTTGACCGGGTCATCCTGCGGCTTGGGCCAGACGACATCCTCCTTGCCGCGAATCATGCTGCGCAGCACAGCGTTGACAAGACCCGTCAGCGCCTCCATGCCCATTGCGCGCGCGAGACTGACCGACTCGTCGACGGCCGCCATATCCGGCACGCGGTCGAGGTAGAACAGCTGATACGCGCCCATGCGCAGGATCTCGCGGATCACGGGATCGAGCGCCTTGTCTCCGTCGAGGAACTGGTCGATGCGCCAGTCGAGCGCGATCTTGTTTTCCAGCGTGCCGTAGACGAGCTGCGTGGTGAACGCCCTGTCGCGGCGGGAGAACATCGCCGTGTTCATCCGCTTGTCGAGTGCCAGCGCGGCGAACGCATCGCTGCGGCTGACGTCCAGCAGCGTCTCCAGCGCCACGCGCCTGGGGCCGAGGTTATTCGGCTTATACGGCTTGTCGCCCTTGTGCACAGGGCCGCGCACGTGCGGCTTGTCCCCATGCGGCGCGCTGCCGTGTCCGGCGAAAGGCTTGCGCGGGCCGTAGTCCTTTTTCGGCCCGTGATCCATCTTGCCGGTGTATTCGCGCTTGCCGGTGTGCTCCTTCTTTTCAAACGCGGGCTTGTCCTCGCGCTGGGCAAAGCCGCGCTTCTCGCCGCGCGGCGCAAAGCCCTTTTTATCGCCGGGCTTCCTGTCGCTCTTGTCCCTTCCGGCGCTGCGGAATCCGCCGTCGCGCCCCCTGTTGTCTGACATGTGATTACACCTTTCCTAAGCACACGCCGGTCTCCATCGCGTGGCCGCGCAGATAATCCTTCGCGTTCATGCGCTTCGCGCCCGGCATTTGAATCTGTATCAGTTCCATATCGCAGTCCCCGCAGCTGACCACAAGGCCGCCCTTCGCGTCGGCGCACGCGATCTCTCCCGGTGTGCCGCTGGGCTTGCCCGCCCTCGCCGCGACCTCGAAAACCTTGATCGTCTGTTCGCCGTTTGTCGTGTATGCGCCCGGCCACGGCGTCACGCCGCGCACGAGGCAGTCGATCTCATGCGCACCTTTGGTCCAGTCGATGCGCCCGAGCTCCTTGTCCATTTTGGGCTCGACAGTCGCCTCGTCGGGGTTCTGCGGCGTGCGCGTGAGCGTGCCGTCCTCCATCGCGCGCAGCGTCTTGATCAGCAGCTTCGCGCCCATTTCGGCCAGCCTGTCGGTCAGCTCGCCCGCCGTCTCGCGCTCGCCGATGGGCGTTTCTTCCTTTAATAAGATGTCGCCGGTGTCCATGCCCTTGTCGGTGAACATCGTCGTGACGCCCGTCACCGTGTCACCCATGATGATCGACCAGTTGACCGGCGCGCTGCCCCTGTGCTTAGGCAGCAAAGACGAATGCACGTTGACCGTTCCCATCGGCGGGATGTCGAGTATTTCCTGAGAAAGAAGCTGGCCAAACGCCGCCGTGACGCACAAGTCGGGCTTCATCTCTCGCAGAACCTCGACATTTTCGGGCCGCTTGATGCGCTCCGGCTGAAAGACCGGGATGCCCGCGGCGACGGCGGCCTCCTTGACCGGGCAGGCCGCGAGCTTGTGGCCGCGTCCCTTGGGCCTGTCCGGCTGGCAGACCACACCCACGACGTCATAGCCGTTTGCAAGCAGCGCGTTCAGCGACGGCACGGCGAAATCCGGCGTGCCCATGAATACGATTCTCACGCCTTCCCATCCTCCGCGGCTTCCTCGGTCTCCTCGGCCTCTTCCTCGTCGTCGTCGAAGATCTCGCGGCTCATGATGTCCACGTAGAGCTGACCTTTGAGGTGGTCGGTCTCGTGCATGATGCAGCGCGCGAGCAGCTCCTCGGCCTCGATCTCATACCATTCGCCATTGCGGTCCTGGAAGCGCGCCTTGACCTTCATCGGGCGCTTGACCATGCCCCTGCGTCCCGGCACGGACAGGCAGCCCTCGGGGCCGTCCTGCTCGCCCTCGGTGGAGACGATCTCCGGGTTGATCATCTCGATGAGCCCGTCGCCGCAGTCCATGACCACGATCTGGCGCAGCACGGCCACCTGCGGCGCGGCGAGACCCACGCCGTTGGCCTGATACATCGTCTCGGCCATATCGTCCAGCAGCTTATGCAGCTTATCGTCAAACTTCTCAACGGGGCGGCTCTTCTTGCGCAGAAGATCGTCCTCGATACACACAATTTTGCGCAGTGCCATACAAATCTCTCCTCTTTCCGTTTCGTCGGCCCGTCCGCTTCAAAAGGGGCGGGCATAATGCCCCATAATCTTTTATATTATACCCCATCCGCGCCTAAAATGGAAGATGGCAAATGCGTTCATCTTCCCGAAAGCGTATCGACAGGATACCTCTCTTTTGCGTGCTTTTCGACACAGGAGAATATTTTTCGATTTTTTTGAAAAAAGGTCTTGCATTTCCATTTGCCCTGTGCTATACTATCACCCGTTGAGAGCGAGAGCCCAACAAAAACTCAAGATTTGCACCTTTAGCTCAGTTGGTAGAGCACCTGACTCTTAATCAGGGTGCCCAGGGTTCGAGCCCCTGAAGGTGCACCAAAGCCTGACGCAAGCCGTCAGGTTTTTTCTTTATCCATCTCATTTTTACACAGCAAAACGCCGAAGGTTTCAAAGCCTCCGGCGTTCTCTGTATTATTTATTTGAGGAACCCCTCGATGATCTTCTGCTCCGCTTCCTCCTCCGTGAGGCCCAGCGTGCAGAGCTTGATGATCTGCTCGCCCGCAATCTTGCCGATGGCCGCCTCGTGGATGAGCGACGCGTCGATGTGGTGCGCATTGAGCGCGGGCGCGGCGTTGACGATGCCGTTCCCCGCGAGGATGGCATCGCACTCGCTGTGGCCCGTGCAGCGGCAGTTGCCCTCGATGACCGAGCGGTATTCCTGCACGCTGTTGCCCTTGGCGACAGAGCGCGAGATCAGATCGACGCCCGAGTCATCGCCATCGAGCGTAACCACGAAGTCGGATTTCGCCGTCTGCGTGCCGTCGGTCAGAAGCCTCTCGCGGATGATGAGCTTCGCCTCCGCCGCCAGATGCGCCGTCGTCCTGCGGTCGCTGCTTGTGACACCGCCGATCTGGCTGGTGTCCATCTCCATGTACGCGCCCTGCTCCATCGTGATCTCGGTGACCGGGTCGATGCGCTTTGCGCCCGTGCCCTCGCCCGTGCCGATGTGCTTTTCTCGATAGACCACGCGCGCGTTCTTGCCGATGAAGAAGCGGTGGATGCCGTTGTGGCGCGCCTCCTCCTCGCCGTCGCTGTGCACGCCGCAGCCCGCCACGACGATCACGTCCGCGCCCTCGCCGATGTAAAAATCGTTGTAGACGAGGTCGTCTATGCCGCTCTTGGTCACGCACGCCGGGATAAAGACGGTCTCGCCCTTCGCCTTGCCGCTCACGCGCACGACGATGCCGGGCTTGCCTTCCTTGTTTTCGATCTTGATGTTCTCGCTGTTCTGGCGTGCCGCGCAGCTGCTGTCCTCGCGGATGTTGAACGCGCCCTTAAACTTGCCGTCCCAGTCAGAGACGATGGAGAGCAGCTTTTCGGTGATGATGTTCATCTCAGCAGACCTCCTTCTTCGTTCCGGCGACCGGGCAGAACGGCTGCTTCTCGCCGTAGAGCAGCTCGGGCAGGATGTCCGCGCGCTTGCCGAACGTGCGCACGCGGCCGTTTGCGATCACGGCGATGTTGTCGGCGATTTCCATGATGCGTTCCTGATGCGATATGATGACGATGGAACGGCTGCCCTCGGCCTTCAGGCGCTCAAATGCCTCGGTCAGCTTGCCGAAGCTCCACAGGTCGATGCCCGCCTCCGGCTCGTCAAACACCAGCAGCGACGCGCCCTTGCGGTTTAATACGGTCGCGATCTCGATGCGCTTGCTCTCGCCGCCGGACAGGCTCGAATCGACGCTTCGATTGATATATTCCTGCGCGCACAGGCCCACGGTGCTGAGCATCCCGCACAGCTTGGCCTCCTCGATGTTCGCGCCCGCGCTCAGCTCGAGCAAATCGCGCACGGTCAGGCCCTTGAAGCGTACCGGCTGCTGGAAGGCGTAGGCTATGCCAGCTTTCGCGCGCTCGGTGACGTTCCAATTCGTGATATCCTGCCCATCCAGCTCGATCTTGCCGGCGCTGGGCGTGTAAATACCCGCAATCATCTTGGCCAGCGACGTCTTGCCGCCGCCGTTCGGGCCGGTAATCACGGTCAGTTCCTTTTCGGGTATGTCAAGGTCGATGCCCTTGAGGATTTCCTCTCCCTCGGGCGTGCTCCAATGTATTCCCTGCAGCTTCAGCATATTTGGGGTATCTCCTTTCCCGCCTCTTGCGGACTTTTTCTATTATACGACGGTTTTGCTTTTCGTTCAACCGCCTTCGCATATCATTTCCTATCGGAACAATCTTTATCACGTGAACGTCAGTTCCCGTCCGTCGAGCTTGGCTGCCGCCAGACGCTCTCCGTCGTAGACGAGCTTGAGCGAGAAAAACGTCTCACGCTCGTCCAGCAGCTTCAAAAACACCTTGTCGCCCGGCCAGCCCGGCAGCTCCGGCACGAGCTCCTTGTCCACCCAGCGCAGCTCACCTTCGCTGCACGGATGCATCTCGCCCTCGCACGCGCTCGCGGAAAACAGATGCATGTACTCGCACCAGTCCTCGGACACGAACGTCACGATCCCGCGGTAGCGGTACTGTGTAAGCCGCAGCCCCGTCTCCTCATAAAACTCGCGCAGCATGCATTCCTCAGGGCTCTCGCCGTGCTCAAACTTGCCGCCGATGCCGATCCATTTTTCCCTGTTCACATCGTTTTTCTTCTTGTTGCGGTAGATCATCAGCGTCCTGCCGTCCACCGTCAGATAGCACAGCGTCGTCTGAAGCATGCGCACCCCTCCGTTTCATGCTTCAATGTATATCAATGCGCGCGGCTTGTCAAGGGTGCGTTGTGTTTTTGCCCGCATGTGTGCTATAATATAGGTACTTCTGCGCGAAGGAGGATTCCCTTGCATACCGACTGCATCATCATCGGCGCTGGCGCTGCGGGTCTGTGCGCTTCGGCTGCCCTGTCCCGCGCGGGCGTTCGCGTGACGCTTTGCGAGCGCCTTGACCGTGTTGGCAAAAAGCTGCTGGCCACGGGCAACGGCCGCTGCAACCTGACCAACCGCGACATGCGCGCCGAAATCTACGGCGAGTGCGCCCCGTTCGTTTCCTCTTTATATGAAACGACGCCGCCCGCCGAAGTCGCCGCGTTCTTCGGTTCTCTTGGCCTTTTGACCGCCGTCGAGGATGGCCGCGTCTATCCGCGCACGATGGCCGCCGCGTCCGTGCTCGATGTCCTTCGCGCCGCCTGTGATCCCGCATACGTGACCACGCTGACGGGCTGCCGCGTCGTTTCCATCAATCCATCCCGTCGCGGCGGCTGGTCGGTTCAGACCGAGGACGGACAGGGCCTCTTTGCCCCCGCCGTGCTCTGCGCGATGGGCGGCTGCGCTGCACCCCAGTTCGGCACGGACGGCTCCGGTTACGCCATGCTCGATGTTTTGGGGCACTCGATTAAAAAGCCCCTGCCCGCGCTCGTTCAATTGAAATGCAGTCATCCCGCGCTGCGCTCCCTCAAGGGCATGCGCACGCACTGCCGCGTAACGCTGTTCATCGACAAAAGCGAGACCGCCCGCGAGGACGGCGAGCTGCTCTTTGCCGACTACGGCGTATCCGGCGTCTGCGTCTTCCAGCTCTCGCGCATCGCCGCAAGGGCCATCGACGAGCGCCGCGACGTGCGCCTTCGCGTCAACCTCCTGCCCGAGATCGCCGATATGCGCGATTTTCTCGTCCGCAGAGCCGATGCAACCCCCAACGCAAACGCCCTCATGCTGCTCACCGGCGCACTGCCCCGCATGCTCGCGCAGGCCGTCGTCAAGGACGCAGGCGTTCCCGCCGACGCGCCCATCGCAAGCTTTACAGCCCGTCAGCTCGCCGCGCTCGCAAGCTCCATTTCCGCGCTCGAGCTACCCGTCACCGGCACGCAGGGCTTTGCCAATGCGCAGGTCACGCGCGGCGGCGTCGCGCTCGATGAGGTCGAGCCTACGACGATGGCCTCCCGCCTGTTTGACGGCCTGTACATCGCGGGCGAGCTGCTCAACGTGGACGGCCCATGCGGCGGCTACAACCTCCATTTCGCATTCTCCGGCGCGCTGACCGCTGCCAAGGCCATCCGCCGTCAACTGTGTATATAAAGGAAGAAATACATGCTTCGCTTACACAACATCAAGATTCCGCTCGATTTTTCGAACAAGACGCTCGCCTCCGCTGCGGCCAAAAAGCTCGGCGTCACCCAGGGCCAGATTGCCAGCTGCACCATATCCAAAAAGAGCGTCGATGCCCGCAAAAAGAACGAAATTTGCTTCGTCGTCTCACTCGATGTCGCGCTCAAGTCCGCGCAGGACGAGCGCCGCATTTCCGCGCGCCTGAATCCGTCCGTCGGCGGCATTTTGGAGCCTTACACCCCGCCCGCCGTGCCGAAACTCAAAGGCAGGCCCGTCGTGCGCCCCGTCGTCGTGGGCTTCGGCCCCGCCGGGCTGTTTGCCGCGCTGATGCTCGCCGAGTCCGGCGCTTGTCCGATCGTGCTCGAGCGCGGTCAGGATGTGGACACTCGCACGCGCGACGTCGCGGCCTATTGGCAGGACGGCCAGCGCGCGTTCAAGACCACGTCCAACGTCCAGTTCGGCGAGGGCGGCGCAGGCACGTTCTCCGACGGCAAGCTCAACACCGGCACGAAAGACCCGCGCAGCGAGCACGTCTTCCGCACGTTCGTCCGCTTCGGCGCACCGGATGACATTCTGGTGAACGCCAAGCCGCATATCGGCACGGACAACCTCGTGCACGTCGTCCGCAATATGCGCATGAAGATCATCGAGCTCGGCGGCGAGGTGCATTTCGGCGCGCGCATGACCGAAATCGTTACGAAAAACAACGCGGTCTGTGCCGTGCGCTATGAGGATGCGCAGGGCGAGCACGAGCTCCCCACGAATCACGTCATCCTCGCCATCGGCCACAGCGCCCGCGACACGTTCACCATGCTCCACGAGCGCCGCTTCACATTGGAGCAAAAGCCCTTCTCCATCGGCGCGCGCATCGAGCATCCGCAGGCCCTCATCAACCGCGCGCAGTACGGCGATTTTGCCAAGCACCCGGCCCTCGGCGCGGCGGATTACAAGCTCGCGCTGCACCTTCCGAGTGGACGCAGCGTCTACACGTTCTGCATGTGTCCGGGCGGTCAGGTCGTCGCCGCCGCCAGCGAGCCGGACAGCGTCGTCACCAACGGCATGAGCGTCCACGCCCGCGACGGTGTCAACGCCACCAGCGCGCTGCTCGTCGGCATCGGCCCGGAGGATTTCGCAAGCGACCACCCGCTCGCCGGCATGTTCCTCCAGCGCGAGATCGAGCGCCGTGCGTTCGTGCTCGGCGGCTCCTGCGGCAAGGCCCCGGCCCAGCTCGTGGGCGATCTGCTCGCGGGCCGCGCCAGCACAACGATCGGCAGCGTGACGCCCAGCTACAAGCCCGGAATCGTCATGGGCAATCTTGCCGAGCTTCTTCCCGATTACATCGTCGCCGCCATGCGCGAGGCCCTGCCGATTTTGGGCCGTAAGCTCCGCGGCTTTGACCATCCCGACGCCGTTTTGACCGGCCCCGAAACGCGCTCTTCCTCGCCCGTACGCATCCCGCGCGGTGCGGATCTCATCAGCGTCGATGCGACGGGCCTGTATCCCTGCGGCGAGGGCGCGGGCTATGCCGGCGGCATCACGTCCGCTGCGGTCGACGGCGTGCGCTGCGCCGAGGCTGTGCTCACCTCGCTCTGCTGAAACTCGCTTGACAGCGCCACGCGCAGCTCGCGGCACAGCGTGCAGATCGTCGCCGCGCCGTATGCCTGCGCCCGCTGCGCGCTCACCTGCTTCGTCACTCCGCGCATCATGGCGCACCAGCTTTCAAGGCTCTGTGCCAGCTGTGCATACAGCGCATTGTCCGGGTATGCCGCTGCGTTTTGTGCCGCTTTCTCCGCGTCGCCGATGATCTGCGACAGCTCGTCTTGCGTCAGCCGCCTGTCGCCGCCCAGCTGCATGAGCAGCGCGTCGGGCAGCTGCAAAAGCGTGATGACCTTCTGCAAATCGCGCTCGCCCGCCGACAGACGCAGTTCGACGCGCGGCATCGTGTCCTCGATGACATACGCCTCGCGTCCGCCCGCCGCCTCCGCGATGAGCGCATCCCGCGTGAGCGCCGCCGCGCAGACGACCCGCATCTGCTCGCGCTGCCAGACGATCACCGGCACCCCAGTCGCCGTGAGGCTCTGCGCCTGCTGCGCGGCCTTCTCCCCGCTGTCAAAAGCCGCGAGCTGAAGCGCCGCCACCGTGCGCCTCGGCAGCGTCACATCCGCCTGCGAAACCTTCTGCGCCGAGAACGCCAAGAGCGCCCGTTTTCCCTGCTGTATAAAGGAAAAGACCGTTTCACGCAGTCCCGGCGATGCCGCGACGCCAAGCAAAATCGCGACAGCCGACAGCGCGCCCACTGTTCTCCAGAGCATGCGCCGCAGCCTCTCCCGCCGTCTTCTGCGCGTGATGCATCCCGACCGCATGCGCATCCCTCCGTTTCGCCTTCGAGCCTATGCCGCCCACGCCGGATTTATCCCGACGACAAATATCGACCGTGAGGTAACAAACATGAAGTACACGCTTGATACCATCCCCGTGCTCGACAGCTACAAGACCGGCTGCGAGTGTCCCCTCTGCCAGCTCCGCGTCCACTGCGAGGATCAGTATGTGGACAGCATGCTTGGCGCGGCGTATATGGAGCCCGACTGCCGCGTCAAGACCAACGAAATCGGCTTCTGCACGCGCCACTTTGAGCTGATGTACAACCGCCGCAACCGCCTCGGCCTCGCACTGATGACCCATACGCACATGCAGGAGGTCATCAAGTCGCTCGAGGGCGTGCTTGCCAACCCCGGCTCCTCCAAGCACGGCCTGTTCGGCATGCGCGGCAAGCAGACCGGCGACAGCGTCCCGCAGAAAATCCGTGCGCGTATGGAGGGCTGCGTCATCTGCGAGCAGATCGACAATTCCATCAAGCGCTACGCCTATACCATCGCGCAGCTCTACTTCACCAACAGCGAATTCAAGAAGCTGTTCGATCAGTCGAAGGGCTTCTGCCTGCCCCATCTCGCGCTGGTCATGGAGTTTGCCGACGAGACGCTCAGCGGCAAGCAGGCCGACGAATTCAAGAAGGCGCTCGCCGAGCTGGAAATGCAGAACCTCAAGCGCATCGAGGGAGAGCTCGAGTGGTTCACGCTCAAGTTCGATTACCGCAACGCCGACAAGCCCTGGGGCAACAGCCAGGACGCCGTCGAGCGCTCAATCAACAAGCTCATGGGCGCATGCGTCGGCGAGGAAGCCCAAATGCCCGCGCACAACGATTAAGCAAATACGCAAAACGGAACCGCGCACGTTCACGGTTCCGCTTTTTCTATTCAAACCGAACGCAAACAGACCGCCCGGCACGCGTCCGCGTCAACCGAACGGTCTGTCTTTTGTTTTACTCTTTGGGATGCTCCGCCACCCACGCTTCCATATCCTCCGGCGCGTCCGGGAAGGTCTGCGCCGTCCATGCGGCGATATCTTTCGGTAATTCGCAGTCAAAATCTGTCACCTGCACATCCTCGCCGCGCCGGACAATCATCTCCACGCGATCCTCCGGCTTGCCAAACGCCAGCTCCATCGTGCCGCCGTCGATCCCGCAGACAAAGCTGTCGATGACCGCGATCCCTTCCCGATACGGAATGACCTTCCATACCTTGCCCTCGGCATAGATGCCCGGCGACACGTGCAGCACGTCGCCGTCGTAGGCATGCGTAACGGCCTCTTTGATCTCACACTCATCCGCGGGCAGAAAATTCACCGCCGCGACAAACGCTTTGCCGCTTCGCGCGGCCATCAGCAGCGCATCCTCGCCGCGCTTCACGGCCATGAGCATGAAGCTGCCGAGCCGGCCGCTCGTCCCATCCCGGTTGTATATATCCACCTGAACGCCGCCGGTCACGCTGTCGCCGTCCTGCAAAAGCGCCGCAAACGCATCGCGCGCATCGTCGTTCATCTCTGCGCCGAACGTGCTGCATACCCAGCTCTGATCCACGTGCGCCGCGGCATATGTACGCGCTTCGTCCGCAGCCGCACACGCCGCAGCGCACAGCATCGTCACAAACACCGCCAGCAGCTTCGCCATCGTCTTTTTCATGAACATTCCCCTTTCGCGCGGATTCCTTTCACATATAAAGACGATGATTAGCCGCAGAATATTTCATCTTTTTCCGAATTTTTACAGCAGCGGCGCGACGGCCTTGAGCACGCCGCCCATGATCTTCATGGACAGCTTCTCCTCCCTGATCGTCTGCGGCGTCACCTCGCGGCACTTGGTCAGCGTCGCCTCGTAGTCCGCCAGAATCTCCGGGATGCAGTCCACGCCGTACATGTATGCCGCACATTCAAAGTGGTGATACAGGCTGCGATAGTCGAGATTGATCGTGCCGACAACGGCCTCGCGGTCGTCGCAGACGAACACCTTCGCATGCACAAAGCCCGGCGTGTATTCGTAGATCTTCACGCCCGCGTCGGTCAGCGCCGCGTAATGCGTCTTCGCCAGCGAATAGGGTGCCGCCTTGTCCGGCACGCCCGGCAGGATCAGCCGCACATCGACGCCGCGCTTGGCCGCGAACGTGAGCGCCATCTCGAGCTCACCGTCCAGAATCAGATACGGCGACATGATGTAGCAGTAGCGCTCGGCGCGGTTGAGGATGTCCATATACACGCACTCGCCGACCTTGTTGTCGTCAAGCGGCGAATCGCCGTACGGGATGACGAAGCCCTTCGCGTCCCCATGCGGCTCGACAGGCTCATTGACGTAGCGCTCGACGTTCATCGACTTCTCATCAAAGCTCCACATCTGCAAAAACAGCAGTGTGAAGCTGCGCACGGCCTCGCCCTTGAGCATGATGGCCGTGTCCTTCCAGTGGCCGAACTTCTCGACGCGGTTGATGTATTCGTCGGCGAGGTTGACGCCGCCGGTGAACGCCGTCTGTCCGTCGATGACCAGAATTTTCCTGTGGTCGCGATAGTTGTAGCCAGTGGAGACGAACGGCGAGAGCCTGCTGAACACCTTGCAGGAAATTCCCAGCGCACGCAGCTGATCGGCGTAGCTGCGCGGCAGCGTGGTAAACTCGTTGGTGCCGTCGTACATCACGCGCACCTCGACGCCTTCCTTCACCTTCTGCGCGAGGATCTCAAGGATCTGGCCCCACATGATGCCCTCATCGATGATGAAGTACTCCATGAAGATGAACTTTTTGGCCGTCTTGAGTTCAGCGAGCATCGCCTGCCATTTGTCCTCGCCCATCGGGAAATATGTGATCTCCGTTCTGTCGTAGACCGGGAAGCCGCTCGTGTTCATCAGGTAATTCGCCAGCGACGCCGCGCCGGGGATTGCCTGCTTCATGGCTTCCTTGACCGCCGGGTCCTGCTTCACGCTGTCCTTCGTGTCGCCGATGACCTTGCTAAGCCGCGCGCGCATCGCCCGCGAGCCGATGTCGCTTTGCGTATACCAGAAAAACAGCGCGCCCACGACCGGCGTGAGCATCACGACGATCAGCCACGTGATCTTGGCCGTCGGGTCGATGCGGCTGTTGAGCAGGTAGAGCACCATGCCCACGGTGAACAGCGAGCGCCCGCCCAAGAGATACGGCACGATCTCCTCGAACACGAGGAACAGGTTGACAAGCAGCACGACCTGCAAAATGAACAGCACCAGAATCAGCCCGAAGCGGCTGAACACGGCGTGTATGAGGCCCTTTTGTCCCTTCTTGAGCAGCGTCAGGCCCCGGCTCTCCTCGGGTTGGTTCGTCATATGCATCCTCCATCCGGCCTGCGCAGGCCAACGTATTTTTCTGATTATAACATAATCCTGTGCGCCGCCGCAACAGAATGTGCAAATTGGGACACTGACCGACGGAATGTTTCAGATTATGCCGAGCAGGGCGAAATGTCTGCCGCGTCACGAATCCCGCTTGAGCCGCACGATCTGCCACGCAAACCACGCAAAAATCGCGATGTACAGCGCCAGCAGCACGCCGAACAGTGCAATGAGCACAGTGTCGCCGTCGCGGATCGCATCCACGAGCTGCGGCACGATCAAAAGCGCAAAGGCCACCAGCAGCGCGACGCCGCGCCCGTCAAACACGCGCCTGATCATGTCCGCGCGCGAAGCATTGTCGCTGAAAATCTCCTCGCGTTCGCCCGTCATCTGCGCTGCGGGCTTTCTGAAATAGCTGTACCCGACGAAATTCTGGATGTATTCCCAGCCGCAGTCGGCGAACATCTGCACGTACTGCTCGCGGTTTTTCTCGCTGTCCTCGTTGTAATCGAGCTGATAGACCACGTCCTCCGGCTCACAGCGCGTGAAGTGATACACGCCCAGAAAGCCCACGCGCTCAAACTTCCAGCCCTTTGCGTGCATGTCCGTCAGATATTTTTCCTCTTTCTTCCACTGGGTAATGGTGAAAATTCGAAACTCCGTCTTCTTATCCTTCATAGCCCGCCGCCTCCTTCATGCTCGCGTAAAGCCGCTCGATGCGCTTCATTTCAAGGTCCAGCACCTGCTGCCCCAGCTCCGTGATGACGTAAATCCGCCGCTTTTCTTCCTCTTTCACAAAGCGGATCAAACCATCCTTTTCCATCTTGCCAAGGCTCCCGTAAAGCGTTCCCGGGCTGATCCTGATCTCGCCGCCCGTCAAGCGCTCCACCTCCTTGACGATGCTGTATCCGTGCATTTCACGCCGCAGGCACAGCAGGATGTAAAACCCCGTCTCCGTCATCGGCACGTAAACCTTTTTGATGTGGCTGTCCATATGCTCACCCCTCTGCGGTTCGATATATCGAATCTCTGTGCATCGCATTTCGATATACAAAGTATAGCACTGCGATATACACGTGTCAAGCGGTTTCAGGGAAAAACTTTCGTTTGCCGAAAACGTTGAATGCGATTGCTTCGGATGGCGGACCGCCCCCATTTTGATGCCCATTTATTAATTCAACTCTTTTGAATGATTTGTGCTTCACCCATTGTATTTTCACAAAGTGATATTGTCAATATTAGTTGACACATTTTTCTCAAGGATATCACTATCTATGCAGCCAATTTCAAAGCCTCATAATACTGCCTGCGTTTTATCATAGGGGGAAGCCCGCCATTGGCAGAGCAGATC